>CALBQZ010000165.1 GCA_937899735.1 uncultured Clostridia bacterium
TTTGCGTTTTGCACTTATTAATACATTCCGCCGCCTGCCTGAGCCATTGCTGCTGCAGCAGCTGCTTCAGCCTGTGGGTCAGGAATATCTGCTACAAGAGATTCTGTTGTAAGTACCATTGCAGCAACTGAAGATGCGTTCTGAAGTGCTGAACGAGTTACCTTTGCAGGGTCAAGGATACCTGCTTCAAACATATCAACATATTCACTTGTTGCGAAGTTGAAGCCGTAACCAACCTTATTTGCATTTACGATTTCGTTAACAATAACTGAACCTTCGAGACCTGCATTTGCAGCAATCTGACGAACCGGCTCTTCAATAGCCTTAAGGACGATTTTAACACCTGTCTTGAAATCTGCATCTTCTGTATCGAGAAGAGCCTGTGCCGCCTTGATAGCACCAAGGAGAGCAACACCACCACCTGCAACTGTACCTTCTTCAACAGCAGCTTTCGTAGCAGCAAGAGCATCTTCGATACGGAGTTTCTTTTCTTTCATTTCTGTTTCAGTAGCAGCACCTACACGGATAACTGCAACACCACCTGCAAGCTTTGCAAGTCTTTCCTGAAGCTTTTCACGGTCAAAGTCAGATGTTGTTTCAGCAATCTGTGCTTTAATCTGATTGATTCTGCCCTTGATTGCATCCTGCTCACCTGCACCATCAACGATGATTGTGTTTTCTTTAGAAATCTTAACCTGCTTTGCACGACCAAGCTGATAAAGCTGAGTGTCTTTAAGTTCAAGACCTAAATCAGATGTAATAACCTGACCACCAGTAAGAATTGCGATATCCTGAAGCATTTCTTTTCTTCTGTCACCGAAACCAGGTGCTTTAACTGCAACGCATGTAAATGTACCACGAAGTTTATTTACAAGGAGAGTTGAAAGTGCTTCACCTTCAATATCTTCAGCAACGATAACAAGCTTTTTACCTGACTGTACAATCTGTTCAAGAAGAGGAAGAATTTCCTGAATATTGCTGATTTTCTTATCTGTAATAAGGATAAGTGCATCGTCAATAACTGCTTCCATTTTATCTGTATCAGTTACCATATATGGTGAAATATAGCCACGGTCAAACTGCATACCTTCAACAACATCACTATATGTTTCGCTTGTCTTTGATTCTTCAATTGTAATAACACCATCAGCAGTAACTTTTGCCATAGCATCAGCAATAAGATTACCAACATATTCGTCAGCAGCAGAAACTGTTGCTACACGAGCGATATCTTCTGATGAATCAACAGGTTTTGCGTTTTTAAGTACTTCAGCAACAACTGCATCAACAGCTGCCTTCATACCCTTTTTAACAACCATTGGGTTTGCACCTGCAGCAACGTTTTTCATACCCTCACGAACAAGTGCCTGAGCAAGAAGTGTAGCAGTAGTTGTACCGTCACCTGCAACGTCATTTGTCTTTGTTGCAACTTCTTTTACAAGCTGTGCACCCATATTTTCAAAAGCATCTTCAAGTTCAATTTCTTTTGC
>CALBQZ010000166.1 GCA_937899735.1 uncultured Clostridia bacterium
CCGCAACCGTGGTATTGGTAGCGAAATTCTTATTTTTCTCATAGAAAAAGCCAAGGAAATGGGCTTTTCTGAAATGACAATCGGTGTGGATAAAGATAACGAAAACGCCTTGCACTTATACAGAAAATTCGGCTTCAACGAGATTCTTTTTGATGGTGCAGACGAAGACGGTGAGTATTTTAAATTGATGAAAAGGATATAGAAATAAAGCTATGATTAAATTCGAATACTTAAATAAAACCGATTTACCCATTCTTGCACAGACGATTTTTGACATACTTGCAGATAATATGAGCGTAATTGCGCCAACAGGCAACAGCAGGGAAGAGGATTATAACAGCTGGTTTGATGCTGTGAGTAGTGGTTTAAAAAGAGAGGAAAGACAGATAATTCTTATAAAAAGCAATAACAAAATTATAGGTTTTTTCCAATACTACATAAATGCAGATACTTTTATGATGGAAGAAATTCAATGTAAATCTGCGTATCAAGGAAAGGGTGCTTTCTGAGATTTATATGGTTTTGTACTTTCAAATATCAAAATTGATATTCAATTCGTTGAAGCCTATGCAAATATCAAAAATTCAAAATCCATCGCCATTCTCCAAAAACTTGGGCTTTCAAATATAGGACTTAATAAAAATGGTCGCTCATATCACTTTAAGGGTAAGTTCAGTGATTTGGTTAAGTGGTATCAAAGTAAAACTTGATTTACTATCTTAAAAACTCTATAATGTGTAATTGGTGATATATATGAACACATATTTTAATGAAATAACCTCAAAGCCTATAAATACAGTTGACGGTAAAGTTGTTTATAAAATCCCTGCAGGAGCCATGTGCGGTAACGGTGATTTGGGTGTTGTTTTTGATAATGATGAAAACGACCTTGTTATCCATATTTCAAAATGTGATTTCTGGAAATTTGTTAATGGTGTTCATGGTGACGGCGGCATAAAAACCGTTGGTGATTTGCGAATCTGCGGAGTTGATTTAGAAAAATATAATATCAAACAGTATTTTGATAAGGGTCTTCTTAATTGCAAATTCGGTAACACTGAAATTGAGCTTTTTGTTGCTCCCGAAAATCTGATTTGTTTTGAAATTAAAGTACCTGAAAACTGGGAAGGTGAAATTCAGTTAGCAGTTGCATCCGATGCTCGTTTGGGTTGGTGTGATATTAACCCACAGTTTATTGCTTATGTTGATGGTAAACTTCAGCAGGGTATTGATAAAAACCATCGTGAGGTATTTTTAACAAAGGGAAATCATAAGATTTATCTCTACGCTTATTCAGGTAGTATTCACGATGAATATGTTGACTTTGTTACAAATCTTCAGCTTATTGATGCTAAGACAAAGCAGCTCTATTATGATATAAAAGTACCTTTTGAGATTCTTGCATACGAAGATGAGAATTCAAGAAATTATTTTGAAATCAAAAAGTATCTTAATAATGCTATTAATTCTATCGATATGAGAAGTCCTTATTCAGAGGAGTATTATTCTTCACTTGATAAGGCTATTGATTACCTTAAAACAGAATTTTACGGAAAATATTGCCGTAAAGGCGATGTGTTTGCCTTCTGTATCGGTCATACTCATATTGACGTTGCTTGGGAATGGACTCTTGCACAGACCCGTGAAAAGATTCTTCGTTCTTTCTCAACAGTGTTGGCTCTCATGAAGAAATATCCTGAGTATAAGTTTATGTCAAGTCAACCACAGCTTTACAAATATCTCAAAACGGATGCACCTGAACTCTACGAAGAAGTTAAAGAAATGGTTCGTCTTGGTCGTTGGGAAGTTGAAGGCGGTATGTGGGTTGAAGCCGACTGTAACCTATGCTCAGGTGAAAGCTTAGTTCGTCAGTTCGTTTATGGCAAACGCTTTATGAAGGAAGAATTCGGTGTTGACAGTAAGATTCTCTGGTTGCCTGACGTTTTTGGTTATTCAGCAGCACTTCCACAGATTTTACAGAAGAGTGGTGTTGATAAATTCGTAACATCAAAAATCGGCTGGAACGAAATGAACAAAATGCCGTATGATACATTTATCTGGCATGGTATTGATAACACTCCTGTTTTCACTCACTTTATGACAGCACAGGATAAGGTTAAAGGCGTTGAACCTGCAACAAATGTTACATATAACGGAAAACTTAATGCGAGTCAGCTTCGTGGTGCTTATGACCGTTATCAACAGAAAGACCTTTATGATAATGTTCTTATGACATTCGGTTTTGGTGACGGTGGTGGCGGACCTTACGCTAAGGATTTAGAATATTTCCGTCGATTAGAACATGGTATTCCTGGAACAAGCACACCAATTATGGCTTTTTCAGGTGAATTCTTTGATGATATTAAGTCAAAGACAGAGAATAATCCAAAAATCCCTCATTGGAATGGTGAACTCTATCTTGAATTCCACCGTGGTACATACACTTCCCAAGCAAAGAATAAGAGATATAATCGCAAGTCGGAATTTATGTTCCAGAGGGCAGAAACTCTTTCTCTTATTGACGAACACCTTAACGGATATAAGTATCGTAAAGAAGACATGATGAATGCTTGGGAAATCATTCTTCTCAATCAATTCCACGACATTATTCCGGGTTCATCAATTAACGAGGTTTATGTTGACTCTGTTGCTCAGTATGAAGAAATTGGTGCTGTAGGTAACGAAATTATCAATAACACAACGACGGAAATTGCAAACAATGTTGAAGCAATAGATGGCTATATTGTATTTAATCCACATTCATTCGTAAATAGTGGTGCTGTAGAGATTGACGGCAAATGGATTTATGCTGAAAACATTCCTGCAAAGGGTTATAAGGTAATCAATCCCGTTATTTCTGAAAGCAAAGTTGCAGTTACAGAAAATTCAATGGAAAATGACTTCTTCCGTCTTACTCTTGATGAAAAAGGAACATTCACAAGTGTTTTTGACAAGAGGAATAATCGTGAAGTTCTCAAAAATGGTCAGCGAGGTAATGTTCTTACTGCTTACGAAGACTACCCAAGAGAATATGATAACTGGGAAATGAGTAGTTATTATACTGAAAAGCGTTGGGAATTGGATGATGTAGAAAACGTTGAGATTCTCAACGAGGGTGAACGTGCAGGCCTTAGAATTACAAAGAAATTCAAGAATAGCACAATCATTCAGAGCATCTATCTTTACAATAATATTGATAAGATTGATTTCCAGACACATATGGACTGGAAAGAGTCACATCTTATCCTTAAAACAGCATTCCCTGTTGATGTTAACACTAATAAGGCAACTTATGATATTCAGTTTGGTTCAGTTGAAAGACCAACTCATAAAAACACAAGCTGGGATGCAGCAAGATTTGAAGTTTGTGCTCATAAATATTGCGATTTGTCCGAATATGGCTATGGTGTCAGCCTTATGAATGACTGTAAATATGGCCATTCAATTCACGATGGGGTAATGAGTCTTACATTGCTTAAGTGTGGTACATTCCCTGACCCTGATGCTGATAAATGTGAACACGAATTTATATACTCATTGTTCCCACATGCAGGGGATTACAGAGAAGCAGGTACAATTCAAAAGGCTTATGACCTTAATATTCCAATGATTTGCAAGAAAGTAGGGGACAACAAGGGTAATCTTGCAAATGAATATTCATTCTTCACGGTTGATTGCGATAATGTCATCTTTGAAACAGCAAAGAAAGCAGAAACTGAGGATACAATTATTCTTCGTGGTTGTGAATATTATAATAAACGTACAACTGCAAATGTGAAGTTTGGATTCAATGTGAAAAAAGTATACATTTGCGATATGCTTGAAAACAATATTCAGGAATTGGATGTTGTTGATAATACTGTAACTATTGACTTCAAGCCATTTGAAATCAATACAATAAGAATTATAAAATAAAAAAAGAAAAGGGGATTGGAAAAATGAAAAAGATTTTGTCGGTATGTTTAGTGCTTGTTATAATGCTGTCTGCATTTGTTGTACCATCATCAGCAGAAACTATATCAGGCTCTATAGATGAAATGTATTTGGGAGTACTTATTGATGATGTCTATTATATGCTTGCAGATGGTATGGGGGTTGTTTTAGGCTTTGATATGGATGAGGATGATACTACACCAAAAGAAGGCATAGTTATTCCTGAAACAATTACTCACGAAGGTAAAGAGTTTACGGTTTCAATGGTATTCCCACAAGCCTTTATGGACTGTGATTATACAGCAGTAACTCTTCCGTCAACTATATCTTATATGGGTGATGGTGCATTTGCATATAGTCCATATCTTGAAAACGTTGTAATTCCTGACGAGTGCGTATTTGAATATTTCGGTGGGGATGTTTTTGTCGGAACTCCTTTTGAGGCAGAGATTTATTCAAAGGATGAAGTAATCTTTGGTAAAAATGTTCTTTTCTCATATATCGGAAATGCTGATAAATATGTGATTCCTGAAAGTATTGACATTATTGTATCAGGATGCTTCTTTATGTCAGGAGTAAAGAGCGTTGTGCTCAACAATAAAATCAAGGAAATTCCTGCACTTGCATTTGCATCCTGTCGTAATTTAAAGGAAATCACAATTCCTGACAGCGTTGAAAATATTGAAGAAGGTGCATTTAAAGATTGCACGAGCCTTGAAAAAGTTACACTTGGTGAAAATGTTGCCAGTCTTGGCGTTGATTGTTTTGCAAATACGAAAATCAAATCGATTCATTTAGGTCAAAGTGTTTATGAAATTTCAGGTGCTTTCAGGGATTGCAAAACACTTGAAAGTGTTACAGTTGATGTAGCAAATACTGCACTTATAACAGATGAAAATGCAGTTTATCTTAAAACAAAATTCATCTTTAATGGTAAAGAAAAAGATGGTTTGATTCTTGAATATTATCTTCCATCAAAAGCACAGGGTAAATTGACTCTTAAATCAAATATCGGTGCAATCGGTGCGTATGCTTTTTATGGTTGCAACGGTTTGGAAGAAATAATTGCAAATGAACTTGATTTTGTTTCTTCCCAGGCTTTCTGCAACAGTAGCATCAAAAAATTCGTGGCAGACGGTGAATACATTATTGAGGATGCAGCATTCCGTAACTGTAAAAACCTTGAAACAATCAACCTTGAAAATTCAAGTTATATAGGCGTTGGTGCTTTTGAAAATTGTACTTCATTGAAAGATGTAGTTTTGCCAGAGTCAATCAGCACAATAAACGAGCTTGCTTTTTCAAATACAGGAATTACTGAACTTACAGTTTCTGGTAGTAATTGTTTCATCTATGAGTCAGCTTTTAAAGGATGTAAAAATCTTGAAAGCGTAAGACTTGAAGATGGAGTTTACTATGTTGGAGCAAATGCATTCCTTGGTTGTGATGACCTGAAAACTATTTATATTTCAAAGACAGTCAGAGAGTTTGATGACCATGCTTTTAATGGTTGTGAAGATGTTACATTCCAGGTTATAGATGGCTCAAAGGGACATAAATTTGTCAAGAAAATGGGATATAATTTTGAAACAGTTGGCAAAGTATCATTCTTTGAAAGAATCAGAGATTTCTTTGATAATATTCTGGAGATTATGTTTGGTTGGATATTTTTCTAAGACATAATTTAAGTCCTTGGTGGTAATTTCCACCAAGGACTTTTTTATATCTTCTTTATTTCGATATCTTTGTAATAGTGTTTCAGGATTTCTTCGTATGAGAAACCTTGATTTGCCATGTGGTTTGCACCATATTGACTCATACCAACACCATGACCATACCCTTTTACGGTGAAAATAAATTCACTATCTTTGAGTTCAACAGTAAATGTACTGCTTTTAAGATTAAACAAGGTGCGGATATCCGTGCCTTTAAATTCTTTATCACCGATTTTTATAGTTTTTACCATTCCCGTATCGGTGTTGGTGATACCATTTATCCATTCGTCTAGATTTTCTGATAACTTACTGTTTTGTGACTCAATTTTTTTCTTAAATTCATCAATGGATACAGAAACGGATGAAATATGGGCAGGGGATAATGTGTCTCCAACACTTGGCACGGATTGTAAATAAGGATAGCTACCACCCCAGACATCTTGAGCATTTTCAGTACGCCCATTACTCATTGAATGAAAAACAGAATTTATGTACTCACCATTGTATTGCAATGTTAGATTAACTACATCATCAATACATTTACTTATCTTTGATACGTAGGCATCATAATTGTCACCCCATTTTTCCTTTTGCTGTTGGGTGGTAAGGAACCCCTGATGTGTTGCACTGCTGTCGGAAATGTCCGCATTTTTCAAGGAATCGTCTTTATGTCCCTTTACATATAAGAGAAGAGTGTGCGATGCAATAATCTGTGCCTTGATAGCTTCTTCGTGGTAAGTTGGATTAACTTCTGCAGCCACAACACCTAAAAGATAATCGTTTAAGTTCATTTCAGTAATATTCTTGCTGTTTGCAGACATAACCTTAACAGTAGAAACATCAACGTTCTCAATAATCTCAATAGTGTCTGTATCCCCTGTGACTTCGTCGGAAAATACGCTGTTCGTTTCATTTGTTGCAAATAATGGACAAAGTATCATAGCAAGTGACAGAAAAAAACAAATCATAGTGTAACTTTTCAGCATTTTATCGCTCCCTTTTTGTTGACTTTAAATATCATTTGTATTAAAATACATAGTGTATAATTGTATATATTGGAAAACTATCGTAATTTTTAAGTAAGGAGGTAATAGTTTTGTCGGAATATATTTCAAGTATCTCCAATGATGCTCTTTCAACATTATGCGAAGAGTTATCAAAAAATACCCATATCAATCCTGAATACTATCAAAGATTCGACGTTAAAAGAGGACTTCGTAATGCAGATGCAACAGGTGTTCTTGCTGGTCTTACACGAGTTTGTTCCGTTGAAGGTTATTATATAGATGATGGTGAAAAAGTGCCTAAAGAGGGTCGTTTGGTTTATCGTGGTATCAATATGTATGATATCGTTGAAAACTGTGAAAAAGAAAATCGTTTTGGCTATGAAGAGGTGGTATGGCTTCTTCTTTTCGGCTCGCTTCCAACAAGGGAACAGTTAATCTGGTTCCGTGATTTGTTGGCTGAATGTCGTGAGCTTCCTGACGATTTTGTAGAAGATATGATTATGAAGGCACCATCACCGGATGTTATGAATAAATGTGCACGTAGTGTATTGGCTCTTTATTCTTATGACCCTAATCCGGACGACATCTCCCCTGAAAATGTGTTAAGACAGTCGATTCAGCTTATTGCACAGTTACCTACAATTATGACTGCTGCATATCAGGTTAAACGTCGTGCTTATGATAAGAAGAGCATGTTCTTCCATCAGAATAAAAAAGAGTTGGGAACTGCTGAGAATATTTTGCGTTCAATTCGTCCCGATAAATTCTTTACAGACGAAGAGGCAAAAATGCTTGATATCTGTATGATTATTCATGCAGAACACGGTGGTGGTAACAACTCCACATTTACTAACCGTTGTATCACGTCAAGTGGAACAGATACCTATTCTGCAATTGCAGCAGGTATCGGCTCCCTTAAAGGTCCTCGTCATGGTGGTGCAAATATTAAAGTATCTAAAATGGTTGAAGATATTAAGAACAATATTTCAGATATTACCGATGAAGGACAGGTAGCAGATTATCTTACAAAGATTATGAATAAAGAAGCAGGTGACGGTTCGGGGCTCATCTATGGTATGGGTCATGCGGTTTACACACTTTCTGACCCTCGTGCTGTTATTCTTCGCAGATATGCAGAAAACTTCTCAAAAACAGTGGGTATGGAAGATGAATATCAGCTTCTTCATCTTATCGAAATGCTAACCCCTGAGCTTTTTGTAAAACACAGAGGAAGTAAAAAGAAGATTTGTGCAAATGTGGACCTTTATTCTGGTTTTGTTTATAATATGTTGGGAATTCCACAGGATTTGTTTACACCAATATTTATGGCAGCTCGTTCAGCAGGTTGGGCAGCACATCGTCTTGAAGAATTATCAACTGGTGGCAGAATCATTCGTCCTGCATACAAGAATGTTACAATTCCACGTGCATACGTTCCTATTTCTGAAAGAATAATCCGTACTGAGGCAGTTCAGAAAGAATATATTCCTATAGAGGAAAGGTAATTAATACAATGAAGATAAGAGGCAGATTTAAAGCAATTAATCCAATCGTTCCACTTTATGTACTTGTGGGACTTCTAGTGGTTGCAGTACCATTAAGAACTTATCAACTTCTCTTTATTACAGAAAGTGATACAGGGTTTTATAAATCAGTTAACTGGTCCGTTTATTTGATGTATGGCTTATCAATTCTTGCTTTTTTAGTACCATATATTATGGTGAATTTGGCAAAGAGTGTTCCATCATCAAATAATCCACCAAGCAGGAAAAATAAAATTCTTGTTGCAGCATCATTTTTATTTGGCTTGGGAATCGTTTTGGATGTTATTTCAACATTTGCGACAATTATCCTTGATAAAAGTTTAGTGCCATTTGCAGAACGTGAAAATGTGTTTCCATTGTTGATAGAGGCAGTTTTCGGCTTGCTTGCAGCAATTTATATATTGGTTTTCGGAATATCTTATGTTGACGGGAAAACGACATTTTCTCAGTATAAGTTTTTGGCTTTATCTCCACTTGTGTGGTCAATTGCCAGAATAATTATAAGATTTTTAAAGAGAATATCTTATGTAAATATTGCGGATTTGTTATTTGAACTTATTGCAATTGCATTTATGATGATTTTCTTCCTTGCTTTGGCAAGAATTTCGTCAGGACTTGCAAACGAAACTTCAATGCGTAGTCTTTTTGCATCAGGATATGTGAGTATATTCTTCTGCTTGGTTACAAATATACCAAGACTTGTTGTAACTTTAACAGGTAATGGTGGTATTTTACCAGATGAATATCCTCTTTCTCTTTGTGATTTGTTCTTTGCATTTTTTGCAGTATCATATATTGTGAATGCAATGGTGTGTGCAAAGGAAAATGATTCTAAAGAACTTCAGGAAGACTATAAAAAGGGAAATGAATAAATGACGGTATTTTTAAGTAATGTTTATACAGCTTTTACTCAGGTTGTGATTCTCTTTCTTGTGGCAGCAGTTGGTTTTATTTGTCACAAAACCGGGATTTATACTGAAAAAGCTTCAAGATTAACAACTAACTTACTTTTCTACATTGTCGCTCCGGCTATAATTATCCGTTCATTTTACGGAATGGATTACAATAGAGATGCACTTAAAGCACTTTTGTTGGCACTCATTGGGGGAATACTCTTTCATGTTGTGGGAATGGTGTTTTCATCCGTGCTTTTCAATAAGGGCGAAAAAGAAACAGCAAGTATTTTCAAATATGCTTGTTGTTACGGAAATGTAGGATACATGGCATTGCCTTTAGCACAGGCAATTTTGGGTGATGAGGGTGTGTTCTATTGTTCAGTTATTCTTGTACCATTTAATATTCTTTCTTTTACCCACGGTGTTGGAATTATGCAGAAGAGGGAAGAAAAAAGTAAGGTAAACATTAAAAAACTTATTGTAAACCCGGGTGTGATTGGTGTTGCAATAGGATTACCTATATTCCTTTTGCAGATTGAATTGCCACAGATTATTTATGCACCTATTTCGTATATTGCAGACCTTAATACTCCGCTGGCTATGGTTATGTTTGGTACTTACCTTGCATCAGCAGACTGGAAAACATTGTTTTCCGATAAGAGAATTTTCGGGTCAGCGATAGTTAAGCTTATATGTGTTCCACTTATTACTATTGGTTGCTTAAAGCTTTTTGGATACGGTGGTACACTTATTGCTGCATGTGCGTTGAGTGCTTCTGCACCAGCAGCAAGTAATACTGTTATGTTTGCAGCAAAATATGACCGTGATACTGCGGTTGCTTCAAAGGTTACGGCTTTTGTAAGTGTTTTATCAATTCTTACAATGCCTGTTATGATAGCCATTGCACAGATGCTTGGTTAAAAAGGAGTGATTTTATGAAATTAGTTGTTGCGATTATCAATAATGATGATGTTAATGCTGTTATGTCAAATCTTACTCAGGAAGGGTACAGTGCAACTAAGCTTAATACTTCAGGGGGATTCCTTCGCTCAGGAAATGTGACACTCTTAATCGGTGTTGAAGCAAAGAAAGTTGACGATGTAATTAACATAATCGGTAAACATAGCAGTCAACGAAAGAAAATCACACCGGTTAATTCTACATATATTGGGGAGACAATGCTTACATCAATGCCTGTTGAGGTTACTGTGGGTGGAGCAACAATTTTTGTTCTTGATGTTGAGCAATTTTACAAGATATGATGAACGACGTACAGACAAAGGTTAATCAACTTTATAATCAGGTGAGTATGTCAGTAGCACAAGGTGCATTTCCTCACGGTATTCTCATTGAGTGCCAGAATGAGGTGGAAGGCGAAGCCTTTGCAAGTTATATTGCTAATTGTCTTGTGTGTCGTGGTAATCATAAACCTTGCGGAGTTTGTCCCGATTGTGTGAAAGCACAGGGAAAAGGACATCCCGACATTTTTGTAACTGATGGTAAAAAAGGAAAAAGCAATACTTTTTCAGTGGATGCTGTCCGTGAAATACGTGATGATGCTTTTATTATCCCTAATGAAAGTGACAGAAAAATATATGTTCTTAAAAACGGACAGAATATGAATGAGCAGGCGCAGAATGCTATTCTAAAAATTCTTGAAGAGCCACCATCATATGTTTTCTTTATAATAGTAACCACATCAAAAAGCACAATGCTGGAAACAGTTTTGTCCCGAGTTCAGGTGTTTTCACTTTTAAGTGACGAAGAGAAAATTACTGATAAAGAAATGACTATAGTTAAAAATATGGTTTCTGCTATCACGAATGTAAATGAGATTGATTTAATGGAGCAGACAGCAGTATTTGTAAAGAATAATCAGTTAGCAAGAACAATTCTCAGTTTGCTTACTGAAGTTTTCAGGGATGCACTTGTGATAAAGAGTGGATTTAGCAGAGAATTCCGTTTTCCAAAGGAAGCAGAAGCATTAAGTAATGGATTAACCTCAAAATCACTGATGAACTTAATAACAGTTTGTGATGATTTAATAAATTCCATTGACAGAAATTGCAATAATAATTTGCTTGTTGTTCGTATGTGTTACGAATTCAAAAGAGCAATGGGAAGATAAATGGGAGATACACAATGATAGAAACAGTTGGTATAAGATTTAAAGATGGCGGAAAAATCTATGATTTTGATGCCGATGGTAAAGTTTTTAATAAAGGCGACTATGCCATAGTAGAAACAGTCCGCGGTATGGAATGTGGTATGGTTGCTAAGCCTAATCATGGTACAAATGAAGATGATATAAATAAGCCATTGAAAAAGGTCATCCGTGTTGCAACAGAGGAAGACGTAAAAAATATGCTTGAAAACAAGGAAAAGGAAAAAGAGGCTTTTAAAATCTGTGAGGGAAAAATTGAAGCTCACGGACTCGATATGAACCTTGTTGATGTTGAATATACATTTGACCGTAGTAAGCTTCTTTTTTATTTCACATCTGATGGACGAGTTGATTTCCGTGAATTGGTTAAGGATTTGGCTGGTACTTTCAGAACAAGAATTGAACTTCGTCAGATTGGTGTCCGTGACGAATCCCGTATGGTTGGAGGATTCGGTATCTGTGGCAGACCATTCTGCTGTAATACATTTTTAAATGACTTTCAGCCTGTTTCAATTAAAATGGCAAAGGAACAAGGACTTTCACTCAATCCAACAAAAATCAGCGGTACTTGTGGAAGACTTATGTGTTGTCTCAAATACGAGCAGGATACTTATGAGCATCTTTTAAGAGTAACACCAAAGGTTGGCGCTATTGTTGATACTCCTGACGGAAAGGGACGAGTAATTGAAAACAACCTTATTACTGGCATGCTTAAAGTCACTCTTGACCGTCGTCCAGATGCTGCCCCTGCTGTTTTCCATCGCCATTCTGTAAAGATTCTTAAGGATGCAAAAATCAAGGTTGAAAAAGAAGAACTTGAAGCGTTAAAAGGAATTGAATAAATTAGTACTTGATTTTTCATTTTAATATGCTAAAATGATAATATACCAATAAAGGGAGGGTACATAACATGGCATACAAAATTACTGAAGACTGCATTTCATGCGGCGCTTGCGCAGCGGATTGCCCAGTTGAAGCTATTTCTGAAGGCGATGGCATCTATGTAATCGACGCTGATACATGCATCGATTGTGGTGCTTGTGCTGATAGCTGCCCTGTTTCAGCACCTCAGGCTGAATAATTAAATAAAAAAGGACCGCCGAGTTTTTGCTCGGCGGTTTTTTTGTTATCCTAAATCATGTTTATCAGTAATTGTAATTTCAGGTTTTTTCATGCCCATTGTTTCAAGAACAACGATTTCGTTTTCTTCTTTTAAAAGACAACCCGGGAGATAGAGTGATTTCTGTGGACCAACTTTCCAATATCTGCCAAGATTAAACCCGTTAACCCATACATAACCTTTGTCAAAGCCCTCAAGATGAACAAAACAGTCAGCTTGTGAATCAACTTTGAATGTTCCTTTGTAGAACATTGCACCCTTGTCTTTGTTGAAGTTTTCTAAAGGTTTATATGTGAGCTTTTCAATATTATCAAGTGGCAATGTCCACACATCGTAACCCATTTGACGCTGGCTGGCAATATAAATGTCAGAGAAGCCTTTTCTGTCCATCATCTTTTCACCATAGTTTACACGACCCATAGTGTCAACAAGAAGACCGATCTTCTTTTCACCTGAAACAGAGCCAATAAATACAGTTGTTGTATCTTGACTGTCTTTAGTGAATTTCTTGAAGATAGAACCTAATGAAAGCTTACCAGGTTTTGTATATGTAGTACGGTCAATGAACTTCTTGTACTTATCATCAACATAAACAAATCCGAAGTCGTGAACATTTCTAATCATCAATGGTATTGGGTCATAGTGACCACGAATGGTAGTTTCGTAGTAAATCATACCGAAATTCTGACCGAAATATTCCATACTCTCAGGAACAGGAACACGATACTTCTCACCGATTACATCGAGATTCTCAAAAAGACTTGCTGATTCAGTAAGCTTTACAGTACCAATGTTCTGAAGCTTTGGTGATGGTAAAAGCTCTTTCTTTTCGAGTCCCTGATGCTTATGTAAAAGGTCACGAACTGCGTGATATGCAGGAGTATAGTCACCCCATTCGTTAAGCAATGCACAATAGTCATAACTTGTAGTTGTTGGTTCATAAGCACTACCAGGATTGAAGTTTGCACCTGCATTGAAACCGAAGTTTGTGCCACCGTGGAACATATAGAAATTGAAGCTTGCACCACAATCTAAGAATTCCTGAACCTCTTTAACAACGGATTCAGGTTTTCTTGTATGGTGTTTGTCCCTCCAATGGTCAAACCAACCACACCAGAATTCGCCACACATATTTGGACCATCATTTTCGAAGTCCTTTAAACAGTTGAATGCAGTTTTAGCCCTCGAGCCAAAGTTAAGAACTTTGTAAATATGTGGCAATGAACCTCCTGAAAGCATATTTTTCCAGTTTCCGTCAGATGTGAAAAGCGGAACATCAACACCACAATCTCTTGTGAGCTTTTCAACAAAACGAAGGTAGTCCTTATCATTACCATATGAACCATATTCGTTTTCAACCTGCATTGCGATAATGTTACCACCGTTAGTCATTAACAATGTCTTTAATCTGCCTAAAAGCTCCTTGTAATATCTTTCAATGCAAGTAAGAAAATCAGGATACATGCAACGAATCTGCATATTCTTGTCTTTTAAAAGCCATGCAGGGAGACCACCGAAATCCCATTCAGCACAGATGTATGGACCGGGTCTTACAATACAGTAAAGTCCGACTTTTTGAGCAGTTTTAACGAATCTTTCAATGTCAAGGATTCCGTCAAAGTGGAATTCCCCCGGCTTTGGCTCGTGAAGATTCCAACAAGTGTAGGTTTCCACAGTGTTGAAACCTGCAAGCTTTAGCTTTGTAAGTCGGTCTTCCCAATATTCAGGCACAGTACGGAAATAATGCATAGCACCGGAATAAATTTTAATGGGTTTACCATCCATATAAAACTCTTTGTTTTTGATTTCAAACATATCAATAAACCTCCAAAGTGTTGGCGTATTCCTGAATAATATCAACAATCAGTTTTTCGTTTTCATCAAAAACTGCGTCGCATTCTTCGATTTTCTTTTCTGTTTCCTCGTTTTCTTCATTTACAAGAATAACATAATGTGAATAAGCAGTTTTTAAGTTTTCACGAAGAACAGGAGGGAGTTCGTTGCCGATTCTCTCAACAGCCATTTCGACTTCGCCACAAAATGCGATATTTATGAAGAATCGTGTGTGTCCTTCCTTTTTAATTTCTTTATAGTAGGTCATAAGGATATTGTATGGTGATGGCACTTCTTCAAGTCGCCATAATTCCCATAAAAAATCCCATCTTTTCTGTTCTTCTGTAATTGGTTCTTTTTTCTTAAAACTAAATAATCCCATAATCTATTTCCTTTCAATTAAGCATACACATTCAACATGGTCTGTATGAGGGAACATGTCAACAGGCTGAATTTTTTTAACTTTATATCCGTTCTTGCTTAAATACATTAAATCCTTTGCAAGAGTTTCCGGATTACAACTGACATAAACAACTTTTTCCGGGTTCAATTTAACAAGTGAAGATAAAAACGGAATGTCACTACCAGCCCTTGCGGGGTCCATAATAACAGCATCAATCTGCTCGTTGTTATTTGCTAAATCAACCATGAATTTTCCTGCATCAGCTGCGAAAAATTTTATGTTTTCAACGCCATTGAGCTTTGCATTTTCTTTGGCATCCTTAACAGCATCCTTGTTAATCTCAATGCCTAAGACACTTTTTACATTTCTGCTTGCAATAAGTCCGATTGTTCCTGTACCACAATAAGCATCAATAATTCGCTCAGTGCCTTTAAAATCAGCATATTCAAGGGCCTTATTGTAAAGAATTTCTGTTTGTACAGGGTTAATCTGATAAAATGCTTTTGGTGAGATTCGAAATTTTAGTCCACAGAGTTCTTCTGTGATTTTTCCGTCACCATAAAGCACTTCGCTTTTATCACCTAAAACCATACTTGTAAATTTGTTGTTTACATTCTGCACAATAGTTGTGATTTCAGGATGACGGCCAACAAGTGCATTGATGAATGAACGCTTTGATGGAAACTGTGGCGTTGCCGTAACAAGCACAACCATAACCTCACCACTTTTAAATGCTGTTTTCACAAGTACATGTCGCAAAAATCCCTGACGGGTAACTTCGTCATAAGGCTTCATCTTAAAACTTTTTAAAAGCTTTTTAACTGTGTTTGCGATTTCATCAGCTTTAGGGTCTGTAAGCATGCATTTTTCAATATCCACGATTTTGTGAGTGGAGGATTGATAAATACCTGCAACGGTTTGTCCGTTTCTGCCACGACCGAAAGCATATTGTGCCTTATTTCGATAATTGTACGGATTTTCCATACCAATTATTTCTTCAACATGACAGAATTTACCTAAAAGACGAATGGCTTTGACTTGCTTGTGTTTTAATTGTTCTTCATAAGAAAGATTTAACAACTGACACCCACCACATTTTTTAGCATGTGGACAGATTTTTTTTGATGTATTCATAGATTATCCTATTTTCTTACCATTTTTAATTTCTATTTTGCCCATGAAGGGAACTTTAAAATACCCTGTAAATGTATCTCCGTTAATTTCAACGCAGACATCGACTATCATTTTACCCATAAGTTCGATTTCAGCTTTTCCTGAAAGCCGGTTGCCATCTTCTTTAATATCAAATACTCTGAATTTAGGGAGTTTTTTCAATGATGGTACAGAAACAGAGAAATCATAGTCTCCGTTATTGTCGCTGATTTCAACAGTAGCACTGCCACTGAGCAAGGAAGTATCAATTTCTCCAGACCATTTTCCTAAACCAATCATTTTCAACACTCCTTAATAAAGGTATAGTATTACATTTAATTTTACCATTTATTGCACATATTGTAAAGTATAAAAAGCGACAGAATGAGCTATGATTTTCGACACTTTCCATTGACAATGATTATAAAAAAGAGTAGAATATCAAATTGAAATGGAATAAGTATACGAGGTGTTTTGTTTGAAAAAATTATATGAAATCATAAAACCCCACCAGTTTTTATTGATTTTATTAGATATAATCGTTGTTAATGGTTCATATTTCCTGTCAGTTTTTATGCACTGTGGTTTCAGATTAAGCTGGGATAACATAGTTTTCCTTTCAAGAAGAATAATCTTTGTGACAATAATTTACATTGCTCTTTTCTTATTTCGCAAACTATATAGCAATATGTGGAAGTATATGGGCTTTCATGAGTTGATGAATGCAGTAATAAGTGCAGGCATAGGCACAGCACTTTGCTGGATTATGGACTATATTGGAATGAAAATATGCACTACTCTTGGCACGGAAAGATATTTCAATGTAATGTTATTTATCGTATATGTGGATGCATTTATGTTTATTTGCTTCTTCTCCGTTGGTGCAAGAACCTTGTACAGGGCGTATCATACATTAAAAAATGGTTCCAGAATGAGAAAAGACTCAAATAAGCGTATTATGATTATCGGTGCAGGAGATATGGGTAATGCTGTTCTCTTTGAGATGGGACTCAGCAATTATAAATCAGGTACTCCTGTTGTTGTAGTTGATGACGATGCTGCTAAGAAGAATATGCGAGTTCGTGGTGTTCCTGTTGCAGGAAAGATTGCAGATATTCCACAGCTTGTTCAGAAATACGATGTTAACGAAATTATTTATTGTATTCCTACTGCAACACCTGAAAGAAGAAAAGAAATTTTTGAAATCGCAATGTCAACAAGCTGTACTCTTAAGAGAGCTCCCAATCTTGATGAACTTGGTGCAGAGGGTAAGGTTAATGTTGATAGAATTAAGAGAGTTGACGTTCTCGACCTTCTTTCACGTCCTGAGATTAAACTTGACCCGGATGTTTGTAAATATGTTACAGGTGAAACTATACTTGTAACAGGTGGCGGTGGTTCAATCGGTAGTGAACTTTGCCGTCAGATTGCACGTTATAATCCTGAAAGAATTGTTATTTTTGATATCTATGAAAATAACGCTTTCACACTCAAAAATTCACTTGACAGACAGTATCATGGAGCGCCTCAGATTGAAATCCGAATTGGTTCCGTTCGTGAACTTCGCAGACTCAAGGAAATTTTTGAAGAATTTCATCCATCATCAGTATTCCATGCAGCTGCTCATAAACATGTTCCATTGATGGAAGACAGCCCTTATGAAGCTGTTAAGAATAATATTTTAGGTACATATAATACAGCACTCTGCGCTAATGAGTATGGAGTTAAGAACTTTGTTCTCCTTTCAACTGACAAGGCAGTCAACCCAACAAATGTTATGGGTGCAACAAAGCGTGTTTGTGAAATCGTTGTTCAGCATTTCAGCAAGATTTCAAAGGGCACAAAGTTTGCAGCAGTTCGTTTCGGTAACGTTCTCGGTTCAAACGGTAGTGTTATTCCGATTTTTAAAGAACAGCTTGAACAGGGCGGTCCAATTACAGTTACTCACCCTGACATTACAAGATACTTTATGACGATTCCTGAAGCAAGCCAGCTTGTTGTACAAGCTGGTGGTCTTGCAAAAGGTGGCGAGATTTTTGTTCTTGATATGGGAGAACCTGTTAAGATTGTTTCACTTGCAGAAAATCTTATAAGACTTTCAGGCTTTGAACCATATAAGGATATTGAAATTCAGTTCACAGGTCTTCGTCCTGGTGAAAAGCTTTATGAAGAATTATCACTTGAAGAAGAACTTGACGAAAGAAAGAAGACTGGTAACGATAAGATTTTTGTTACTAAGCCTCTTGAAATTGACGACGAACAGCTTGAAAAAGACATCAAGGCTATTGGTGACTTGCAACCTGAAGAAGTTCGTGCGTACTTAAAACGCCTCGTACCAAATTATCGTGGCAAATAAAACTTAGAAAAAATTAGCAAATACATTGGAGATGTTCACAAATGGAAATCAGAATTGAAAAAACAACAACACCAAAGGCAAAGCCTGACTGGAAAAACTTAGGCTTTGGTCACATTTTCACAGACCATATGTTTATTATGGACTATGATGAGGGTATGGGATGGCACGACGCAAGAGTCGTACCTTATCAGCCTGTGGTTCTTGACCCATCAGCTTTGGTTTTTCACTATGCTCAGGAATGCTTTGAGGGTCTTAAAGCATATCGTATGGCAGACGGTAATGTTCAGCTTTTCCGTCCGGACAAAAATGCTGAAAGAATGCAGTCAACACATGACAGACTTTGTATTCCACAGATTCCTGTTGCTGACTTTGTAGATGCAGTTAAAGCTCTTGTTTCAGTTGATAAGGATTGGGTACCATCAGAGCCTGACACAAGCCTTTATATCAGACCATTCACAATTGCAACTGAACCTGTTTTAGGTGTTAAAGCATCTGCAAGTTATCAGTTCATCATTATCTGCTCACCATCAGGTGCTTATTATGCAGAAGGTCTTAACCCGGTTAAGATTTATGTTGAAGAAGAATATGTACGTGCTTGTCCAGGTGGTACAGGTGCTATCAAATGTGGTGGTAACTATGCAGCATCTATGGCAGCAGGAGATAAAGCTCATAAGCTTGGTTATTCTCAGGTTCTCTGGCTTGACGGTGTTGAAAGAAAGTATGTTGAAGAGGTTGGGGCTATGAACATTATGTTCAAGCTTAACGGCGAAATCTACACAGCAGCAACATCCGGTACAGTTCTTCCTGGTATTACAAGAATGAGTTGTATCGAAGTTCTTAAGAGCTGGGGATACAAAGTGAATGAAGGCAAGCTTGCTATTGATACTGTTATGGCAGCAGGTAAAGACGGTACTCTTGAAGAAGTTTTCGGTACAGGTACTGCAGCTGTTATTTCACCAGTTGGCTCACTTCGTTACAAAGACGACGTTGTTGAAATCAACAATTTTGAAATTGGTGAACTCACACAGAAACTTTATGACACTCTTACAGGTATCCAGTATGGTAAAATCGAAGATACATTCGGTTGGACAGTAAAAGTTGATTAATAAAAGGAATGAAAAATTAAGGACAGGTTTTGATAACCTGTCCTTTTGTTATGTTTATTTACTTGCTTCTTTTAGCAGTTTCAAGATTTTTTCTCTTGAGAAGATGTATTTCTTGTTGCAGAAGTGACAACAAACTTCTGTCTGTTCATCTTCTGCCATTTCTCTAAGACCATCGGCACCAGCGCCGATTAAAGCTCTTGTTACTCTTTCTGTACTGCAATCACATTTATATTCCACATTCTGAGTATCAAGTAATTGCATAGGGAATTCAGAAAGTACAGTTTTGCAGATTTCTTCAGGTGTAAGTCCTTCTGCAAGCATTGTTGTAACAGGTTTGATTCCCTCAAGGCTCTTTTCAACAAGAGAAATTGTGTCTTCACCTGCAGTTGGTAAGAGCTGAATCAAGAATCCACCTGCTAACAGTACATCTTCATTCTGTGGGTCAACCAGTACACCTAAAGCACAAACTGTTGGTGTCTGTTCACTTGTAGCATAATAAGCTGTGATATCTTCTGCGATTTCACCTGAGATAATAGGTGTCTGTGCACAATATGGCTCTTTCATTCCGAGGTCTTTGATAACAGTTAAGAAACCATCTTTACCCACTGCACCTGAAACATCAAGCTTACCTTTGTTATTAAGTGGAAGATTAACTCTTGAATCACCGACATAACCCTTAACCTGACCTTTTGAATTTGCAACAGCAACAACAGGGGAAGCAGGGCCGCCACCACTTATTTTAAGTGTAAGAGTATCCTTATCACCCTTTAAAAGCACACCCATCATTGAGGCACCCGTGATAAGTCTGCCGAGAGCAGCAGAACACACTTTTGATGTGTTGTGGATGCTCTGCATTTCCTTAACCATTTCTGTTGAGTTGAGAGCAAGACAGTATAAAGTACCATCTTCAGATATCATTCTTACAAGTTCATTCATTTTAATTCATCCTTAAAGATTGTTTTATTTTTTCTGGCAACAATAACCATACGCTGTGTTTCAGCATTTACGGGATTGTCACTATAATCGTCGAAGGTGTTTAATACCTCAAATCCGTATGTGCCAAGCAATGAAAGCATCTCTTCCGGTTTGTAAGCATATTCACAGAAATTCTCACTATAACGTTCATAACACTCGTCGTCTTCATTTTTTATGAAGAAATCAAGGTCGATTGTTGTTTTATGTTCATTATTATCGAAAGAGTTTTGCCATACGCAGTATACATCATCCATATCGTAGACAAAAGTATTGTCACCAAGAATTTTTTTATGCTTGTATGGTGTGTTTATATCGAAAATAAAAATACCACCCATATTCATAAAAAGGGAGATTCGTGAAAATGTTTTATCAATCTTTTCGATGCTGTCAATGTGATTTATGGTATCAAGACTTGAAACAGCACAGTCTATTGTTCCGTATAAGTCAAGTTCTTCACCTTTCTGGCAAAGAAACATAGCAGAAGAATCTTCTTCATACTTTTTCTCGTTTGCTACCATGAGCATATCTTCACTTGCGTCAACACCGATAACATCATAGCCTTTTTGTTCTAACAGAAATGAAAGTGTCCCTGTTCCACAACCAAGATCAAGCAAAAGCCCTCCGTCAACACCGTTTTTGTGTAACAGAGAGCAGATACTATCGGCAATTTTTTCGTAAGGGACATTTTCAGTTAAAATATCATATACTGATGAAAAAATTCCGTAACTCATTCTTCGACTCTTTCAAAAATCTTTTCGTAGCCGTCAGCACCATATTGAAGTGAACGGTTTACACGGCTGATTGTCGCTGTGGAAGCACCTGTTGCTTTAACAATATCATTATATACCTTTTTCTCGGAAAGCATTTTTGCAACAACACAACGCTGTGCCATTGAATGAAATTCATTTACAGTACAAAGGTCCTGAAAAAAGTCATAGCATTCTTGTTCGTCTTTTAATTGCATAATACACTTTACAAGAAAGTCTGTATTTTCGTTTTTAAATTCAATTCCCATTTTTGAAAACCTCCAAGTTTATTTCCCTTTCACATTTTAACACATTAAAACTTGAAAGTAAAGAAGATTTTTAAAATATTATGTGCAAAAACATACCGGGAATAACAGAACAGATATACATTAACAGTAAAATAAATATATTTTCCTTAACTTTGGATTTGTTACGGAATAAAATCAGCATTCCTGCACCTGCGTTTGTGCAAAGACCTGCAATTAAAGCACCAAAACTGAGTGTTCCTTGAAGATATAATTGTGTTAAAAGAACGGATGAAGCGCAGTTTGGAATAAAACCGATAAGTGCAGAGATTAATGGCTGAAGTGCAGAATCAGAAAGTAAAAAGTGTGAAAGCTTTTCCATACCTATAAAATTAACAGCAAGGTCAATGATACAAGTGAATAAAAGCAGAAAAGCAAAAACTTTTACTGTATGAATAAGTGCAGGACGTAAAACTCCACTGTTTTCATCGCACCCGCAGTGGTCGTGTTCACATAAATCGTGTGAATGGTGATGGTGAGGTTTGTGAAGCTTTTTCTCAATAAAATAAATACTGTAACCAAATATGAGAGAAATAACAATTTTTGTTGTGACGAGTCTCAATATTTCAAATCCGCCATTTTCTGCAGTGGCAAGAAGTAATATTGCCTCGTCGGATGTTGAGAGAAAAACTGCTACAAGAGTGCCTAATGTTATTATGCCGCTAGAGTAAAGATTTGCACACATAACGGAAAAACCACATTGTGGGACACAACCTAAAATAGTGCCGATAAGTGGACCTGCACTACGAGAATGGGTGAATAGATGCTGGATTTTATCTTCAGCCTTGTGTTCAAGGAATTCAATAATCAAAAATGCTATAAACAAAAAGGGGAGAGTTTTAAGCGTATCTAATATTGAATCAAGGAGAATATGTGGGATTGAAGCAATAGAAAACGAAGAAATTTCTGCATGCATATGAAAAATCGGTGTCATATACTTTTCTCCTTTCCACATTTTTGACAAATACCATAAAGTACAGTTCTTGAACCATCAATTTTGAATTGGTGGTCACTGAATATATGGTTGGTAAGTTTGTCGAGAAAGTCACATTCTGTGTGAATAAGTGTACCACAGGAAGAACATTTTAAATGATAGTGGTTGTGGCAATGCTCACTTTCAAATTGATAACAGCAAGCATTGTTGTCACCTGAAAAGAACTTTCTTGCTTTATTCTCGTCGCAGAGCTTATCTAATTGACGGTAAACTGTGGTTCTTCCGATATTGTTACCGCCGGAAACCAACGCAAAATATACTTCTTCCGCTGAAAAATGCTTGTGTGGGTTGTTTTCCAAAAAATCATAAACTAATTTGCTTTGTCTAGTGTTGTAGTTCATATTATACCTTCCATAAACTGAATTTGAAATTCAGTTTCAAATTATACATAATAAAAGAAGAAAAGTCAATAAAAAAGAACAGTTATTTAACCTGCTCTAATTAGTTTTATGATTATTTACTTGTGGACTTATTGACTGCAAAATTCTTTTAATATATAATATTTTTCAAGTTAAAACAAAGGGGAAATACTATGAAAAATATAATTTCAGTTCTTCTTGCACTTTTAATGTCTATTCTCAGCCTTTTTCCTGGCTTTGATAATGGAGAAGAACCACCAAAAGAAATTGTAGTTGATAATACTGGTGCTAACAGTGTTACTGATTACAGTGCAGAGAGTGCAAAATATGCCTTGAACATTGAC
This sequence comes from uncultured Clostridia bacterium, assembly GCA_937899735.1. Lineage (GTDB taxonomy): Bacteria > Bacillota > Clostridia > Oscillospirales > Acutalibacteraceae > Fimenecus. The sequence goes on from CALBQZ010000166.1 coordinate 22,953, forward strand.
GCAGGTGACGAAATTCACGATATTAGTGACTTACTTTTCGGTGCATTCTTTGAAGATATTAACTTTGCAGCCGATGGTGGTCTTTATGCAGAAATGGTTGTAAACCGTTCTTTTGAATATAAAGAGTATGCTGAAAATGACAATCTTTATCGTTGGGATGTTGTGAATGGTGCAGAAATTTTTGTTGGAAATGATGCCAGTCACTCTCTTAACGAAAACAATCCACATTACCTTGTTGTAAAGGGTGATTCCCTTGTACAGTCAGGTGTTGAAAATCGTGGTTTCCTTGATGGTATGAGCATTGAGGCAGGAAAAAGCTATAAAGCTTCTTTCTATGCTAAGGGTGAATATGCTGGTAAAATTTATGTAAATCTTGCTGTGAATGGCACGGTTGTAAGCTCAGCTTATGTTGAGAATATTACTTCTGCATGGCAGAAATACAACATAACTCTTACTCCTAGCGTTACAGCATATGAAGGTGTAACACTTCAGGTGCTTACAGAAGGTGGAGAAGTATATCTTGATATGATTTCTCTCTTTCCTGAAGATACATATAAAAACCGTGAAAATGGTTTGAGAGCAGATATGTGTAAACTACTTGAAGAGATGCAGCCAAAATTCTTGCGTTTCCCAGGTGGTTGTATAATTGAAGGATACGATGAAAACAGTGCATATAATTGGAAGAATTCAATCGGTACTGGTAGCAATGGATTGCCACTTGAATTCAATGGCAAATTTGGTGATGTTGCTACAAGAAAACTTGATGTTAATCTTTGGACGAATATTGATATGACAGAAGACCCATTGCCATGCTTTATGTCTTATGGCCTTGGTTTCTTTGAATACTTCCAACTTGCTGAAGATATCGGTGCCATCGGTGTTCCTGTTCTTAATTGTGGACTTTTCTGTCAGGCAAGAGGTAGAGGCCCTGTAGATGTAAATAGCGATGAATTCAAGCAGTATGTTCAGGATATGCATGACCTTGTTGAATTCTGCCGTGGCGATGAAACAACAACATGGGGTAAGGTTCGTGTTGATTTAGGTCGTACAGAGCCATTTAACTTGAAATATATTTGTATAGGTAACGAAAACTGGGGACAGGGCTACTTTGAACGCTACTCACTTTTCCTTGAATCATTCAATAAAGCAAAGGCAGAAAAACCTGAACTTTATAATGGTATTGAACTTATTTATTCATCAGGTATCGATGATGGTATAAGTGGTGCAGATTATCTTGCATCATATGAATATGCAAAAGCTGAACTCCAGAAAATGGGTTCAACAAATGCGTCAGATTTCGCGGCAGCAACTGACCATCACTATTACAATGACCCTGAATGGTTCCTTGAATATGCCAACTATTACGACGAAGAAAACTACAAGAGAGATGTAGAAAATATGACTGACACCATTTATGGTGGTGGTATTAAAGTTTTCGTTGGTGAGTATGCATCTTGGAGCAACACTCTTAATTCTGCGCTTTCAGAGGCTGCATATATGACAGGTCTCGAAAGAAATGGTGACATTGTTGAAATGGCAGCTTATGCACCATTGTTCGGTAATCTTACTGCAACTCATTGGGCACCTGACCTTATCTGGTTCAACAATCATCAGGTAACCCCATCAATCAACTATCATGTTCAGAAACTTTTCTCAGTAAACCAAGGTTCAGCGGTACTCAAACACGATTTCACAGGTGCTCGTGTTCCTGAAGTTAATCTTACAGGTAAAGTTGGTGTTGGTACATGGTACACATCGGCAAAGTTTGATAATGTAAAGATTACAAGTATTGACGATGGTAAAACTATTGATAGTGCTAAGCTTACAACTGTTCTCGCAAAGTCAAGATGGGAATTTCCGACAGACGGTGAGTGGAAAATTAAACGTGGTGCTCTTGTGAACACAACAACAAATATGGCATACAGCAACAATGGTAGTGTGGCATATTTTGGTGAAACAGATTGGGAAAACTACTGCTACACAGTTGAAGCCACAAAAATTGAAGGTGGAGAGGGCTTTATTATCCCATTTGCTGTTCAGGATAAAGATAATTGCTATTTCTGGAATATAGGTGGTTGGGGTAATACTGTATCAGCACTCCAGAAAATTGAAAAAGGTGTAAAAACTGATAAAATCCACGGTACAGTTAAACCAATTAAAATTGAAACAGGCAAAACATACGAAATTAAACTTGAAGTTTCAGGCTCAAGAGTAAAAGGCTATATCGATGGTGAACTTTACGTTGATTATACTTTCACAAATGGTGCAGAAGCTTATGCTTATACAGTTGTAAGTACTGACGTTAATGGTGATGTGATAATTAAACTTGTTAACGTTACTGAAAATGCAAGTACAGTTGCAGTTAATATTGATAATGCGAATATCAAAGGCACTGCAGTTATCAATCAGGTAGCGGGGGACTCACTTAAAAATGATAACATTCTCGGACAAGAACAGGCTTGCAGAATGAAAGAGTTTACCCTCGACGGCTTCTCAAATCAGTTCAATTACACAATGCCAGCATACTCAGTAACAAGTATAAGACTTAAAACAAAATAGTGAAAATGGTGAGTGAGGCTTGATTTGCCTCACTCCTTTTTTTGGTTGCAAAAACATATTCTATCGTTTATAATTAAATAAATTTGTGTTTGCTTTAAGGAGAAAAACATGGGAAAAGTTAAAGGTTTGATTGATAATATAAAACAGCATTGGAATACCCCTGCTGAGGGTAATTATGTTCCATATAAAGAGGTTGCAACAATCGGTGTGGCAGGATTTGGTGTTAACTGGACATCCTATCTTGCAAGTACAATAGGACTTAGTGCATCAAACTTCCTTGTTGGTGCAAGTATCGGGCTTCAACCTATGGACTTGCAGATTATGCTTATAATTGCAAATCTTGTTGGTATGCCAATAGCATTTTTCAGAGGTTGGTTTTTTGATAACCATAAAATGAAGGGCGGAAAATTCATTCCCGTTATGCTTCGCACACCAATTCCAATAGTTGCTTTGTCAACGCTATTTGTGTGGTTGCCTTATGAAAACTGGCAATATAACACAAAGGTGATTGTTGTTTGGATTATGTATATGATTATACAGTTCTTCTTGTGTCTTTATAATGAAGGCTGGGCGTTCTTCCAACAAGTTGTAACCCCAAATGCGCAAGAGCGTGCAAATGTAATGAGTGTTTTCCAGATTCTTTACTCGTTGGCACCAACACTTACAGGACTTGTTATCCCAACGGTTGCAGGGTTCACATTCGGTATAAATAACATATGGACTTACAGAGTTATTTATCCTGCATTTACTATGGTCGGTCTTGTTATTCTTCTTGTGTTCTTTCCAAAACTTAAAGAGCGAATAATTCTTCCCAAGAGACCTGTTGAGTATGTTAGTGTTGTTGACTCTCTTCGTGAGGTTGCAAAAAATAAATATTTCTGGATTATTAATTCAGCGGGTTGGATAGGTTTTCTTGAGGGTGCATATCATGTAATTCTCAGTTGGTCATTTGTTTATGCATATAATGGTGCGAAACAAACATACTTGGGACTGGCAAACACGATAATAGGTAATGCAGCACTTTGGTCAATGGCATTAGCTCCCGTGCTTATCAAATTTATGGGTAAGAGAAACCTGCTTATTGCACATAATCTTATAAACATTGTGCTTATGTTGTGCCTTATTCCTGCCTATAAAAATCTTATTCTTGTTTGTGTAATTTTCTATCTCAATACATTTGTAAACACATTCCAGAATGTTTATATGGCAAATATTCAGGCAGATATGCGTGACTACCATCAGTGGAAAACAGGTGTGCGTGTTGACGGTCTCTTTGGACCTTTAGGACTCATAGGTACAGTGTTAGGTTTTGCAACAGGACTAGTTCTTCCTGCAGTTTATGAGAAAATGGGAGTTAAAGAAGATTATAATGTTCTTTATAATGACGAGTTGAGAAATAATCTTTTTGATGTACTGATTATCTGCTCAATTGTAGGTGCTATTTTGAATCTTATCCCATACCTTTTCTATGATTTGACAGAGGCAAAACATCGTGGATATGTTAATGTCCTTAAAATTCGTGCTATGTTTGAAGACTACGGAAATGGTGACCTTGAAGATGCGCAGCTTGTTGATGCTATGAAAATCATTAAAGGTGCAAAGGGAAATCTCGAAAAGAAACCTATTGATAAATCACAGTTGAAGCTTGCTAAAAAGCAGAAGGATAAAGAGGCAATAGTAAAGGCTAAGGCTGAACTCAAAGAAATTAAAAGACATAACGAATTTGTTGAAAGCCTTCCTATCGTCAAGGAAGAACTCGATAAATTCAACACAGAAAGATATAAAGCAAAACTTATTGCAGCAAAGGAGACTGTGTCTCTTGGTGAGGTTTATCTCTATGCTGATTGGGCAATTGAAAAGAGTGAAGCAAAGAAACTTTCTAAATCAACAAAAGACGAAAAGATTATTCGTACAGATGCAATGAAACTTGCTCGTGAGAAAAAACGAAGTGCAAAACTCCTTGCAAAGCATGGAAAAGAAAATCTTATTGTGCCTGATGAAAGAATTCCTGAAGAAATCAAGAGTAGAGAAATCAACACATCTAAAGAAAGAGCACAGGCTAAAAAAGAACTCAAAGCATACACAAAGGGTGTTTCTGTATATCGCAGAATTACAAAGCCTTATAACGATGCGAGAAATCTCATAATTCAGGCAGAAAATTACACACACCTTGCTGAAATTGAAGCACTTTATGAAAGTGTTGTAGCAAGAGAAACAGTATAATTTCAGTTTTAAACAAAAAGAGTACAGAGTGAAAAACTCTGTACTCTTATTTTACTTATCCAATATCTGTTTTCCAAGTGCTTTTAAGCTATCATCACGAATTTTTTTAGTGTATTTTGTATCACCAAGTACCCAATCCCACTCGATTTTAAACCAATCAATTTCCTGTGGTTTTCCACCATCCATTTCGCTCTTAACCTGCTCCATAAACTTTTCCCAGCGCATTCTGTGGAACGAATTTACAAGGTCACCCAACTGACGATGAGCATAATCGTGAAGGTTACCTTTGTCGGATAGTAATCTGCAATACCATGTGGTAATCATTGCCTTTGCATTTATCATATAAAGTTCTTTTGTGAAATCGTCAAGCTTGTCCGTATATTCCTCAACAGGAGAGATATATGAACTGAAAGTGAAATCCTTACTGTTGAGCAAAACTCTGTCGAGAGTATCCAACATTGTCAGGAGTTCGTCACCATATTCAACACAAACCGGGTAATCCTTACTCTTGTACGCAGAAACAACTTTTCGTGCAAGAGAAGTTAATTTGTTAGAAATTGATTGTCGCAACAAGTCAACAGCGTCATAGATGTAGCATTCATTACCTTTGAACTTGTCAAAATCCTTAAGGAATAATTTTACAGCCTCGTCAAAATCATCGTTTGAATATGGAATTTTAACAGTTCCACGAGCGGTGAACATTTTTGTTTCAGGGTCAAGTGGACGGCGACAACCCATAGTTTCCGTCGCGCCAAAACTCAATGGACCGTTGTCACTACCATAGGCAGTTTTTAAAAGGACTTTCATGCTTTCATTGATATATTCATTCTCTTTGCCATATCGTCTTATTGCATATTTTCTTGTCCATTCCTTAACATCTTCAACATTTTCCCATATTGTTGAGAAGAAGATATCTGTAACAATAGGGTTTACATTTGTGCTTTCTGATGTAAGGGCAATTCCCTTGAAATTAGGTCTTTCCGATGCAGTTTTCACCATTTTTGGAATCTCATTAACATTTCCGTAAAGTCCGTGTCTGCCACCAAAATTGTTGAGAAGTCCACAAAGCACATTTCCGTATTTTGCAAGACGACTGAATCGGTTTGCGTTGTGGTTAATCTTATCTGTGTTAAGGTCAAGTATGAGAATATTATTTTCACGATATGGCTTAACAGCTTTTGTGAAAACCTTATTAGGGTTAAGCGACCAGCACTGAACGACCCACATAGCATCCTTGTCAAAGGATAACATACTTTCCATAACATTTTTATAACTGTCTTTTGCTGTTTTTTTGTTAAGTTTTCCACCTTCGTGACAAACATCACCTGCATAGAAATGAGTTATATCACCAAAAACCTCTTTCTGACACTCGTAGAAAAGCTGAGCATATTTAACGTACTTAACGCTATCAGGACAAATGATTAAAGGACGTTCAATGCCTTTCCATTTACCTTGTTCAATAACTTCCACATCTCTGTCTTTTTTCTTGATGTCACGAGGAACCATACCTGTGTAAGCCTGTAATACAACATTCATACCGAGAACCTGCATTCTGCGATGATTTCTTCTTGCCATATAGCATTTTTCAAAGAAAAAGTCATCGTGAATAGGTCCACCGATATTGCAGATGTTACTCATATAAAACCAAGCATAATAAGCAGGACCAACAAGGAAGTTTTTGATTTCTCTGTGACGATATCCCAACTTTGTGAGGAAACGACGATAAACCTCCTCCATTCCCAGAATGTCAAGTACAAGGTTAACACCATTCATAGCAAGATAGTCGATTTCCTTTTGCCATTGTTCTTCTGTCCAGAATGCCATTGAATATGAGTGTGTGCAATAGTTGTAAGCATATCTGTATTTGAATGATGTTGTTCGGTCGATTTTTCCGGTTACAGCAGGTAATGTTTTTGGTAATTTAACCTGTTTGCCAAATCTTGAAACGTGACAATTACAAACTTCTTTTAAGTAACAATTAAACGCAGAAGCAAGTCCCACACCACTGTTAGAAGTAAGCACAATTTTACCACGCAAACTTGCAATGGAGAAATAGTCCTCTTTAAGTCTTCGGTCAAGACGCAAATCAAACTGTTCCACATACTTTTCGCCAATAGTTCTGCTGATAATACCGTTTACATCATCAAGAATTTCCTCGTCTGTAATCTCTTTTGCAAATTCCGTTTTTTCAAACACTTCAGGCTCGTGAAAAGCAATTTTTTTAGATGGAAAATGACAATCTTCACCCAAAACCTCAATATTATTAATTGTTGGTTTCTCTCCGCTATAATATTTTATGAAAATACGAAGATATCTTGCGATTTTTGCACTCTTACCTTTTTTGTAAAAGTTAACACCGTCAAGGCTTGAAAAAACTGTATAGTTAACATCAACACCATCTGGGAAAACTACTGCAACATCATGCACACTCATACTTTTAGGAAAAGCTAAATCCAAAAAGCAAGGATATGTGTCATAAACAAACATAGGCATGGTGTTTTTACTGGCTTCACCACTGGCATTGAGTATTTCGTAATTGAGAAGTTCCAAACTAATCACCTTAAATTTAATATCTACTAAAATATATCACAAAAAACACCAAAAGTCTATGAAGAAAAACAAGTATTTTTGTTGATAAACAAACAATTTATGAATGGTGGAAAAAAATAGGGAAAAACTATTGAAAATAAATTGGTTTTTTGTTACAATTTATAAGGTTAAATGTGTCAATGCGTTTTGAGACATTTAAATTAAATTTGTTAATAATTTTTTGGAGGTATAAAAATGAGCAAAAAGTTTGTTTACCTTTTCAAAGAGGGTAACGCTTCAATGCGTGAACTCCTCGGTGGTAAAGGCGCTAACCTTGCAGAGATGACAAGTCTCGGTCTCCCAGTTCCTCAGGGCTTCACAGTTACAACAGAAGCTTGTACACAGTACTATGAGGATGGTAGAAAAATCAATGATGACATCCAGGCAGAAATTATGGAGTACATCGACAAGATGGAAGAAATCACTGGCAAAAAGTTCGGTGATAAGGAAAATCCACTCCTCGTTTCAGTTCGTTCAGGTGCTCGTGCTTCAATGCCGGGTATGATGGATACAATCCTCAACCTTGGTCTTAACGAAGAAGTTGTTGAAGTTATGGCAGCAAAGTCAGGTAATGCTCGTTGGGCTTATGACTGCTACAGAAGATTTATTCAGATGTATTCTGACGTTGTTATGGAAGTTGGTAAGAAGTATTTTGAACAGCTTATCGACGAAATGAAAGAAGACAGAGGCGTAACTCAGGACGTTGAGCTTACAGCTGAAGACCTTAAAGAACTTGCAGCTCAGTTTAAGGCTGAATACAAGTCAAAGATTGGTAAGGACTTCCCATCAGACCCAAAAGAACAGCTTATGGGTGCTGTTGAGGCTGTTTTCCGTTCATGGGACAACCCTCGTGCAAACGTTTACCGTCGTGATAACGATATTCCATATTCATGGGGTACAGCTGTTAACGTTCAGATGATGGCTTTCGGTAACATGGGTGATGACTGTGGTACTGGTGTTGCATTTACTCGTGACCCTGCTACAGGTGAAAAAGGTCTTATGGGTGAATTCCTTGTAAACGCACAGGGCGAAGACGTTGTTGCTGGTGTTAGAACTCCAATGCCAATCGCACAGATGGCTGAAAAGTTCCCAGAAGCTTATGCTGATTTCGTTAAAGTTTGTGCTACTCTTGAAGACCACTACAGAGATATGCAGGATATGGAATTTACAGTTGAAGCTGGTAAACTCTATATGCTTCAGACAAGAAATGGTAAGAGAACAGCTAAGGCTGCTCTTAAGATTGCTTGCGACCTCGTTGACGAAGGTATGATTGACGAGAAGAAAGCAGTTGCTATGATTGACCCAAGAAACCTCGATACACTCCTCCACCCACAGTTTGATGCTGCTGCTCTTAAGGCTGCTGTTCCTGCTGGTAAGGGTCTTGGTGCATCTCCTGGTGCTGCTTGCGGTAAAGTTGTATTCACAGCTGAAGATGCTGTTGAATGGAACGAAAGAGGCGAAAAGGTTGTTCTTGTTCGTCTTGAAACATCTCCTGAAGACATCACAGGTATGAAAGCTTCTCAGGGTATCCTCACAGTTCGTGGCGGTATGACATCTCACGCAGCTGTTGTTGCTCGTGGTATGGGTACTTGCTGTGTATCTGGTTGCGGCGAAATCAAGATGGATGAAGAAAACAAGAAGTTTGAACTCGCTGGTAAGACTTATGTTGAAGGTGACTATATCTCAATCGACGGTTCAACAGGTAATATCTATGATGGTATCATCCCAACAGTTGATGCTGAAATCGCTGGTGAATTCGGCAGAATTATGGCTTGGGCTGACAAATACAGAACTCTTAAGGTTCGTACAAATGCTGATACACCAGCTGACGCTAAGAAGGCTCGTGAACTCGGTGCAGAAGGTATCGGTCTTTGCCGTACAGAGCACATGTTCTTCGAAGAAGACAGAATCGCAGCATTCCGTGAAATGATTTGTGCTGACACAGTTGCTGAAAGAGAAGCTGCTCTTGAAAAGATTCTTCCTTATCAGCAGGGCGACTTTGAAAAGCTTTACGAAGCACTTGAAGGTAACCCGGTTACAATCCGTTTCCTTGACCCACCTCTTCATGAGTTCGTTCCTACAGAAGAAGCTGACATCAAGCTCCTTGCAGATGCACAGGGCAAGTCAGTTCAGGATATCAAGGATATCATCGCATCTCTTCACGAATTCAACCCAATGATGGGTCACCGTGGTTGTCGTCTTGCAGTAACATACCCTGAAATTGCAGCAATGCAGACAAAGGCTGTTATCCGTGCAGCAATCAATGTTAAGAAAGCTCATGCTGACTGGAACCTTGTTCCTGAAATCATGATTCCACTTGTTGGTGACATCAAGGAACTTAAGTTCGTTAAGAAAGTTGTTGTTGAAACAGCTGATGCTGAAATCGCAGCAGCAGGTGTTGAACTCGCTTACGAAGTTGGTACAATGATTGAAATCCCAAGAGCTTGTATCACAGCTGATGAAATCGCTAAAGAAGCTGACTTCTTCTGCTTCGGTACAAACGACCTTACACAGATGACTTACGGTTTCAGCCGTGACGACGCTGGTAAGTTCCTTACAGCTTACTATGATAGCAAGATTTTCGAAAACGACCCATTTGCAAAGCTTGACCAGAACGGCGTTGGCGCTCTTATGGAAATGGCAGTTGCTAAGGGTAAGGCAAGCGGTAAGAACCTTCACTACGGTATCTGTGGTGAACATGGTGGCGACCCTGTTTCAGTTGAATTCTGCCACAAGATTGGCCTCAACTATGTATCTTGCTCACCATTCCGTGTTCCAATTGCTCGTCTTGCAGCAGCTCAGGCAGCAATCGCTGAAATGAAATAAGATTCATAGAATCGCGTAGTGGCAGGCTTCTACGCCTGCGACACAATAAATAAAAATGTCCCCATCGAGTAATCGGTGGGGATTTTTGTTGACACAAGAAATACATTTTGATATTATGTAGTCGTAAAATAGGAAAGAAGGATTATATATGGAAGCAGTTTTTGATTCGTTTTTAGAGATTGACCTGAGTGTTTTTCAATGGATTCAAAGTATTCAGAATCCTATCCTTAATGCAATAATGGTGGACATTACAACACTCGGCAACGCAGGTGCAATCTTTATTGTTCTCGGATTTGTACTTTTGTTTACAAAAAAATATCGTAAAGCAGGGCTGACTGTTCTGGTAGCTCTTATTGTAATGCTTCTTTGCAATGACCTTTTTCTTAAAGAATTTTTTGCAAGAATAAGACCTTTTGACCTTTTTGCATCTAATCCCCAAAAATATGCAGAGTGGGGAACGGAATATGTTTTTCCAAATCTTGTATATAAACCGACAAGCTACTCTTTTCCATCAGGACATACTGCGTCAGCTTTTGCCGCAGCAATGGCTGTGTTGTGGTATAACAGAAAAATAGGTGTTCCTACTTTCATTTTTGCCGCAATTATGGGATTTTCAAGAATTTATGTTCAGGTGCATTACTGTTCTGATGTTATTGCCGGTCTTATTACGGGAACAATATGTGGTCTCTTTGCAGTTTTGATTGTCAGATTCTTCTACCCTATTGTAGATAATGGACTCAATAGTCTTTTTGTAAAACTGAAAAAAACTGACTGATGTCAAAAAATCCCCATCTAAGTATAGGTGGGGATTTTTAATGGTCTTTAGCAAAGATATAATCCCCCGGTTCTACCGGGGGAATAAAAAAGCTTTAGTAAAAATAAAATGTGGCGAG
>CALBQZ010000167.1 GCA_937899735.1 uncultured Clostridia bacterium
CGCTTTCAGAATGTTTTCCGTGTGCGCACGCACACCTTCCACAGACGGAACGACGACGATGGCATAGTCAAGCGCGGAGATCGAACGTTCGACTTCACCCGCAAAGTCGACGTGACCGGGGGTGTCGATGATATTGATCGCGGTATCGCGCCAGACGGTCGAGGCTGCTGCTGTCCGGACGGAGATACCGCGGGATTTTTCGATGGAAAGGTTGTCGGTGGACGCGGTACCCGCATCCACGGAACCGGCATTGCGCACCGCGCCGGTGAGGAAGAGAAGCTGTTCGGTGAGCGTGGTCTTTCCGGCGTCAACGTGCGCGAGGATTCCTAAATTATGGTAAGATTTTGACATGATGCTACCTGTTTTGCAGTGATTTTATACAATTATACAATGCAGATTTCCGGATGTCAAGAACGGAATGAAACCGAAAAAATATTTAGCAGAGTAAATTAATATTAAACTGCGGGAAATGCGTGAAAAAAGCGTTTTTCTCTTGAAAAAGTCCGTCATTTTCCAAAAAAACGTCGAAAAATATTGAAAACATATTGACAATCCCGTGCAAACATAGTATCATTATTATTGCACGATTTTTGCATCTGTGCTGACATTTCCGGACGGCGCAAAGGCCTCCGGAATTCCCAAAACATCAAAAAACGCGCCCTAAAATATACCGTCCGGGACGGTCAGTGACCCGGATCGTAAAACATAAAGCGCGGAGGTTTTAATTGAATAGTTTGGTGTTCACACCCGGCAGTTTTTTGCAAAAACCGGGATGAAGATTCATCTGAGAAATCATGGCTGCAAGCCGGTAGGCCGCGGAACGGTCGTAAATCCGCTTTGTAACACACTCTTTGCGGGGGCTGTGATTAGTCGGTGTGTGAGTTCGCGCAGAGCTGTAATACGGCTATACGTGGTCTTTTGCCGCAAAGGGGGATGCAAAAAATGGATCAAGAGAATATTATCATTGCGCTTAAAAACATCACTGTGGAATTCGATGGGGAAAAGGTGCTGGACGATCTGAGCCTTACCATACGGGACGGCGAATTTGTCACGCTGCTGGGTTCTTCCGGCTGCGGTAAAACCACCACCCTGCGTATCATTGCCGGTTTTCTGGAACCCGACAGCGGTGAACTGTTCTTAAACGGCAAGAATATGCATGGTGTCCCGCCCCACAAACGTGAGGTGAACACCATTTTTCAGCGTTATGCCCTTTTCCCACATTTAAATGTATATGAGAATATTGCATTCGGACTCCGTCTTAAAAAGTGGAAGGAAAAGGATATTAAAGAAAAAGTAAGCGAAATGCTTACTCTAGTTAATTTAAAAGGTTTCGGACCAAGAAAAATTGACTCACTTTCAGGTGGACAGCAACAGCGTGTTGCTATTGCTCGTGCTTTGGCTGTGAATCCTCGAGTTGTGCTTCTTGACGAGCCTTTGGGTGCTCTCGACCTTAAACTCCGTAAGGATATGCAGATTGAACTTAAAAACATTCAGCAGAAATTGGGTATCACATTTATCTATGTTACCCATGACCAGGAAGAAGCGCTTTCAATGTCCGATACAGTTGTTGTTATGAATGGTGGCGTTATTCAGCAGATTGGTACACCTCTTGACATCTACAACGAGCCTAAAAATGCCTTTGTTGCAGACTTTATCGGTGAAAGTAATATTCTTGACGGTATTATGAAAGAGGACTTTACTGTTGAGTTTAACGGTATTAAGTTCCAATGTGTTGACAAGGGCTTTAAACATAATGAACCTGTTGACGTTGTTATTCGTCCTGAGGATATTGATGTTGTTGCACCTGAAAATGGTATGTTGCAGGGTACTGTTACATCAGTTACTTTCAAAGGTGTTCATTATGAAATTATCGTTGACATTGATAACTTCAAATGGATGATTCAGACGACAGAAAAAAGTGAAGTCGGGGATGTTATCGGTATTTCCATTGACCCTGACGAAATGCATATTATGAAAAAGTCCGAGTATTCTGGACTTTATGGCGACTACAGTTCATTTAGTGACGAATTTGATGAACTTTCAACTGTAGGTGAGGAATAATGAAAAAGACCTCATTCCTTCAAAAGGTGATTAATGCACCTTATATGCTCTGGTCGGTGTTATTTATAGTAGCACCGCTCATAATGGTTGCGTACTATGCTTTTACAGACGCAGATGGTAATTTTACATTTGACAACATTATGCAGATTGGGGATTACACAACGACATTTATTCTCTCAATCAGTTATGGTGCAGTTGCAACTGTAATTTGCCTTCTTATTGCATACCCTTTTGCTTATGCTCTTGCACAGACTAAGGCTTCTTTTCAGCGTGTTGCAACAATGCTTGTTATGCTCCCGATGTGGATGAGCTTCCTTATTCGTACCTATTCATGGATTACAATTTTAGGTGAATCAGGTGTAATTAACAGCTTTTTGGGACATTTCGGTATTGACCCAATCAGAATGCTCAATACTGGTGGCGCTGTTATACTTGGTATGGTTTACAATTTCTTGCCATTTATGATTCTGCCATTATACACAGCTCTTTCAAAGATGGATAATTCACTTGTTGAAGCTGCACAGGATTTGGGATGCAATAAATTCTATTGTCTTCGTAAAGTTATTTTCCCACTCTCAGTACCCGGTATTGCAAGTGGCGTAACTATGGTTTTTGTTCCTTGTGTAAGTACATTCTATATTACACAAAAATTGGGTGGAGGACAGATTACACTTATCGGTGACGTTATTGAAGGTCAGTTCCAGACTGCATATAACTATAATCTTGGTGCAGCACTTTCACTTGTGCTGATGGTTATGATTTTAATCTGTCTTGGTATCCTTAATTATTTCACAGACAATGATGATGACGGAGGTGTGCTTATATGACAAAAACATCTCCTTTATCTAAATTCTACTTAGCACTTGTTTTCATCTTCCTTTATGCACCAATGGTTGTTATGATGGTGTTCTCATTTAACGGAACTGAAAGTACCTATATTTTTGAAGGATTTTCACTTCAATGGTATGAAAAACTTTTCCACGACAAGGTTACAATGGATGCTCTCAAGAACACTGTTGTCCTTGCTGTGATTTCTGCAACAATAGCAACTGTTCTTGGTACTCTTGCCGCTGTTGGTATCAATGCGATGAAGAATAAGCATATCAAGTCAACCGTTATGACAGTTACAAATATTCCAATGATGAACCCTGAAATCGTTACAGGTATTTCGATGATGCTTCTTTTCGTTTTTGCAGGAGTAATGTTCAACAAACGTGATGTTTTGGGATTCTGGACAATTCTTATTGCCCATGTAACATTCCAGTTGCCATATGTTATTCTTTCTGTCTTACCGAAGCTTCGTCAGTCAGATAACAGAATTTACGAGGCTGCACAGGATTTGGGATGTCCTCCTATTCAGGCTTTCTTTAAAGTCGTATTTCCTGCAATTCTTCCTGGCATTATTTCAGGTGCGATTATGGCATTTACGTTGTCACTTGACGATTTCATAATCAGTTACTTTACAAATGGTCCTGATTTCCAGACATTGCCTATTCATATTTTCTCAATGACAAAGAAAAGAGTAAAACCCGATATGTATGCTCTTTCAACACTCATTTTTGTGGCAATGTTTGTTCTCTTGGTGCTTATGAATGTGGCACAGTCACGCTCTGATAAAAAGCAAAGAGCAAAAAAGGGGGATAAGTAATGAAAAAGATTATCTCTCTCATCATTGCATTGTTAGTAGTTCTTTCTGCTTTTGCTGTACCTGTTTTTGCTGATGATGAACTCTTCTCGGCAGAAACAAAAGAATACTATAAAAACCTTGGTCTTCAGGGGACGACTCTTAATGTTTACAACTGGGGCGAGTACATTGACGATGAAGAAATTGATGTTATAACCCAGTTTGAACTCCTCACTGGATGTGATGTGAACTACACCACATTTGAATCCAATGAAAATATGTATTCAAAGCTTTCTGGTGGTGGCGTAAGCTACGATATCATTATCCCATCTGACTATATGGTTGAAAGACTTATCTCCGAAGAGATGCTTTTGAAATTGGATTACAATAATATTCCTAATTTCAGCAAATACTTTGATAGTGAAAAGTATGGTAACCTTATCGGGAATGGTATAGGTGATTATGCAGTAATTTATAATGTAGGTTCAACAATCCTTATTTATAATAAAAATCTTGTTAAGGAAGCACCAACAAGCTGGAAGGTTCTATGGGATGAGCAGTATAAGGGCAAAATCCTTATGTTCAATAACCCTCGTGATGCTTTTGCTGTTGCACAGTTTGCTCTTGGTCAGGATATTAACACTACCAATATGGCTGACTGGGACAAGGCTGCTGATTTTTTGTTAGAACAGCGTCAGAAAGTTCGTCCTGAATATGTAATGGATGAAGTTTTTATTAAAATGGAAAGTGGTGAGTACGCATTTGCCACATACTATGCAGGCGACTATGAGCTTATGGTTGAGAATAATCCTGATTTAGGGTTCGTTTTCCCTGAGGAGGGTGTCAACACATTCTATGATGCGATGTGTATTCCAAAAGGCTCACAGAACAAAAAAGGAGCAGAGGCTTTCATTAACTTTATGATGGAGCCTGAAATTGCCCTTGCAAATGCAGAGTATATTTACTATGCAACGCCCAATAAGGGTGTTCTTGAAAACGAAGATTATTCACTTATTGACAGCGAAGCTGTTTATCCTAAAGATTTACAAAACACTCAAGCTTTCCACAACCTTCCAGTAGATACATTGCAGTATATGAACGCATTGTGGATGAAAGTCAAGGGTGAAAACGATGCTCAGGGACTTTATACAGGCTTTTTCTCGGTGATTGCATTTGTGATAGTAATTATAATTGCTAATATTCTCAAGAAAAAGAAAATGGCAAAATTCTATAATGTTTAATATAATAAGGCGGGGTCTTGACCCCGTCATTATTTTTTATATAATATAATTGGTGAAGAGTATGACAGAAAAACAAAAACGCTTTCAAGAATTAGCAGACCGTTCAAATGAGAAGGGTTATGCCATTTATTCCGATTTTCTCGGTCTTGCCGAAATATCGGAGCTTTCTTCTGTTCGTTTTTCTGTGCCTGTAAATCTATGGGGTGGTTACAATAATGCTGAAAGATGCGTTGCGTGTTTTGGCGACAGAGAGTATTTTGACGATAATTTTGATTATCCGATAAACTGCGTATTCATTAAACCTGTTAATCAGAAATTTGCTGATAATCTTACTCATCGTGATTTTTTAGGTTCGCTTATGGGGCTTGGAATTCGTCGGGAGGTTTTAGGGGATATAATTATCAATGAAAATTGTGGATATCTTTTCTGCCTTGATACGATAACTGATTATATAATCCAAAACTTAACGCAAGTCAGACATACAACAGTTGAATGTAGTGTGACAAAGGCGATTCCTAAAGATGCCTTGCCACAGCCTGAAAACTACGAAATCATTGTTTCGTCTGAAAGACTTGATGTTGTTGTTGCTTCTATTTACAAAATGTCAAGGAGTCAGGTGCTACCATTATTCAATACAGAAAAGGTTTTTGTAAATGGTGCAGTTAAAACAAGTCCGTCAACCAATGTGAATGTTGGTGACAAAATCTCTGTTCGTGGCTTTGGCAGGTTTATTTATAACGGTGTGCTTCGACACACAAAAAAAGACAGACTTGTAATAAGTGTTGATGTGTTTTAAGGGGGTTTTTAAATGATTACAATGAATCAGAAACTTCGTGATGTTCGTGCGGATAGTGAAGCTAGCTTGCGACTTGAAAGCTATTCTTCGGTGCCTGAAATAAACAGACTTCTGCGTCTTATGGAGCCATTTAAATTCAGTACTCTTGAAAAACTTGCACCACGAGGTTTAAAGGGTTTTACAGAAGATTTAGTAAACTTTTTCAACGGAAAAGATAATGCAATAAAAGTTGATGACCCTCGTAGCATTTTATTGTGGGAAGAAAAAGATATTCCTTTATACGACGGAAAAAGAAAGCCCTACATAGTACCATTTTTGTTGGAAAATAAAAAAGCGCCTGCTGTGGTGATTGCACCTGGTGGAGCGTATCTCAATGTTTGTATGCAACATGAGGGCGTAGATATTGCAGAAAGGTTTAATCAACTTGGTTTTCACGCAATTATTGTGTGTTATCGCGTTTCCCCTTGTCGTTATCCATGTCCGCAGCTTGACTTTATAAGAGCTATCCAGACTGTAAGAAACAGCGCAGAAGAATGGAACATAATTCCCAATCAGATTATAGCTATGGGCTTTTCAGCAGGTGGCCATCTTGTAACAAGCATCAGTGGTGTTCACGATGAATTAAGAGAAATGACAGGAGACTTGTCCCATGTGGACGGAAAACCCAATGCTGTAATTGGTGGATATCCTATGATAGACCTTAAATGCAAGGATTTTGGTATTACTTGCGATAAAATATTTCTTGGGAAGAATTACAGCGAAGAGCTGTCTTACAAATTAAGTGTACAAAATTTAATCAATGAGAATTATCCACCAATGTTCCTATTCTCAATGAAATATGACCCCATAGTGCCACCTGAAACAAACTGCCTTGTTGCAGAAAAAGTTATGAAAGAAAAGGGAGTGCCTAATGAGGTGCATATTTATCGTGGTAATGTTCACGGATTTGCTCTTGCAGACGGACTCGAAGCAGGACAATGGGTAAATCAATCCATAGAATTTCTTAAAAAGAATAGCGTTATATAACAAAAAGACCACTCACAACGAGTGGTCTTTATCTTACTTAAACTTCTTTACTGCCTTTTCAACTGCCAAAGCCACAGGGGGAGCAATAAGGGTTGTTGTTACAATTTCCATAACACCATTGAGTCCCACAAAGGCTATTAAAAATGCCATTAAATTTTCCGTACCTGCTCTCATTCCCATTATAAAATCAGTTTTACCAAAGAAGAGAATAAGCGACGTCATAAAAAATGCTGTGTTAAGTACAGGTGCTGAAAAGCTTGCAATAATGACTGCAATTCCCTTTTTCACTTTGGAAAGTAATTTGTAGATTGCTCCACAAAGATAACCCATAAGCACTCTTGGGACGATACACATAATGAATGTGAAAATAGGGTTAATTTGAAGCAAAGCTGCTCCGAAAGGTGACATTCCGAAACATTGAACAAAACTTGAAACACCAAATACAAGGCCTAAAAATGCCCCCGATTTTTCACCAAGAGTGATAGCACCTACTGCAACGGGTATCATAATAAAGGTCATCTCCACAGCACCTATTCTAAGGTAGCCGATAGGGGTAAATGCCATAAGTACCACGATGGATGCAAGCACTGCATTTTGAGTAAGTATAAGAGTTTTAGTCTTCCTTACTCCTTTTGTTGTTTTCATTTATATTCCTCCTTGCTGTTGCTCACTATGGATGCAACGCAAAATATTGATGAAAATAGTATATTTAATTGTTCTTTTCGTAAATTGCTTTAAGTCCTTTTAAGATAAGGTGACGGTCATAAGTGATTTCTCTTTTGCAAACAGGGGCTAAGAAATATGACAGTCCGCCTGTTGCGATAATTGAAGCAGGTTCACCTAATTCATCTGCAAAACGGTCAAGGATGCCGTCAATCATAGCGGCAGTACCGAGTACAACGCCACTCTGCATACTCTCAACTGTATTTGTGCCACAAGCCTTTTTAGGTGGCTCAAGGCTAATTGTAGGAAGAAGTGAACTTGTGTCGGTAAGTGCTTTGAGAGAAATCTGTACTCCGGGAGCAATCATACATCCACGGAAACCTTTGTTTTTGTCAATGGCACAGATTTTTGTTGCAGTACCAAGGTCAATGACAAATGCAGGAAGTGGATATTCAGCAACAGCACCAACTGCACCTGCTGCAAGGTCAGCACCAAGCTGTGCAGGATTGTCAATTAAAATATTAAGACCTGTTTTAACGCCTGGAGATAAAATCAAAGCATCTTTTCCTGTAAGTTTTTTAATGGCGTTTGTAACAGATTCTGTAATTTCGGGCACAACGGAAGAAATTACAACACCGTTAATGTCATTAAAATCAATTTTATGCATTACAAAAATATTAGTGAAATCCATAGCATACTGGTCGTCAGTTTTCTGCCTTTCAGTTGCAAGTCTTGCGCTTACAGCAAGGTCATCACCATTAAAAAGACCGATATTTATATTGGTATTTCCTATATCCATTGTAAGAAGCATATTATCACCTCACAAAAATGTTATAAAGATTATACTCCAAAAGAGTTTGATTATCAATGGGCATTGTGATACAATATGGTCAGGTGGTGAAACAATGGTTTGTAATCTTTGTCCAAGAAAATGTAACGCAGAAAGAACGGAAAATAGCGGTAAAGGCTTTTGTAAAATGCCACTAAATCCTGTCCTTGCTCGTGCCGATATTCATAATTGGGAAGAACCTTGTATTAGCGGAGAAAAGGGTACAGGGGCTATTTTCTTCTCAGGTTGTAGCCTGAAATGTTGCTTTTGTCAGAATTTTCCCATAAGTCATGAAAATAAGGGGGAAATAATCACCACAGAACGACTTATTGAAATCATTAAAGAACTTGAAAACCAAGGTGTTCATACCATTGATTTTGTCAACCCAACTCACTTTTCCCATGTTATCATTGAAGCATTGAACACATATAAACCAAAGGTGCCTGTTGTATATAACAGTTCAGGTTATGATGATGTGGAAACCTTGAAACAAATGGAAGGACTAGTTGATGTTTATTTGCCTGACCTTAAATATTTCAGTAGTGAAAAGTCATTGAAATATGCAAAATGTCCCGACTATTTTGAAAAGGCAAGTAAATCAATTATTGAAATGCACCGTCAGCAACCAAAGAATGAATTTAAAGACGGTATTATTCAAAAAGGAATAATTATTCGTCATTTAATTCTTCCTTCCAATGTGGATGAGAGTAAAAATATTCTGTTGTGGATAAAGGAAAACTTGCCTGACGATACATACATAAGTCTTATGAGTCAATACACACCTTACGGAAATATTAAGAATTTTAAAGAACTTAACAGACGATTGACAACTGCTGAATACAACAAAGTTGTGGATTATTTTCTCGATATAGGTCTGGTAAATGGATTTATGCAAGAAAAAACTTCTGCCAAGACCGAATTTATTCCGGATTTTGATGGCACAGGTGTAAAATAATATTGAAATTCATAAAAATAATGTTATAATTATTACATATTTTTTTAATGAAAGAAGGATTTAAAAATGAAAGGATTTTTCAAAGAATTCAAAGAATTTGCTATGCGTGGTAACGTAATTGACCTTGCAGTCGGTGTTATCATCGGTGGTGCATTCCAGAAAATCATTAACTCTCTTGTAAACGATATTATTATGCCTTTAATCGGTCTTGCATTAAAGGGTTCAGACTTTGCATCAAAGTTCATCGCTCTTGATGGTGGCGAATATGCATCTATTGAAGCAGCAACAGAAGCAGGCGCTGCAATTCTTACATACGGTAACTTTATTGCTGTTATTCTCGATTTTATTATTGTTGCTTTTGTAATTTTCTGCCTTGTTAAGGGTATCAATACAATGAAAGCAAAAACAGCTAAAGCTGAACCAGTTGTTGAAGAAGCTCCAACAACAAAGATTTGCCCATTCTGCAAGAGCGAAATTGCTATTGATGCTACAAAGTGCTGCCACTGTACATCAGACGTTGAATAATTATGTATAAACTTGGTTTTATCGGTTGCGGTAATATGGCAACTGCCATAATGAATGGCGCTGTTGCGTCGGGATTTCTTAAAGGTGAGAATATCTGCGTTTATGATGTTGATACTGCAAAAGCAGATTCACTTAAAGAGAATTTAGGTGTTAGTGTACTTGATTCTGCAAGTGAAGTTGCTGAAAATGCCTATGCAATTGTTTTAGCAATTAAACCTCAGGTTTTCCCTACCGTGTTGCCACAGATAAAAAATAGCGTTGCCAAAAATGACACTGCAATTATTTCAATAGGAGCAGGTAAAACTCTTAATTATATTATTTCGTTTTTTGAGGATTACACACCCGTTGTCCGTGTTATGCCCAATATCAATGCAAAAGTCGGTGCTTCCATGAGTGCCGTTTGTGGAAATGATAATGTCAATGAAGAATTGTTGACATTTACAAAGGAGCTTTGTAAGTCTTTCGGTGATGTTATAGAGCTTCCTGAAAGTCAGTTCTCAATATTCGGAGTTATTGCAGGATGCTCTCCTGCATATGCCTTTATGTTCATTGACTCAATGGCTCGTGGAGCTGTCGAGAATGGTATGAGCAGGGAACAAGCGTTAAAGATTTCTGCACAAGCAGTCTTAGGCAGTGCAAAAATGATGCTTGAAAGTGACGAAAGCCCATGGGCGTTGATTAACAGTGTATGCTCACCCGGTGGTACAACTATTGAGGGAATTGCAACATTGCAGAACGAAAAGTTCGACAAAGCCGTTATGGATGCCGTGCAAGCATCTTTTGAAAAGGATAAAAGACTTTAAGGAGATGGGTTTTTATGCCATATATTGACATAAGCACAAATGCTACATTGACAAGTGAACAACTTGATAATATAAAGCATCTTTGTGGTCGTGCAGTCTCACTTATTCCGGGAAAGAGTGAGCAGTATCTTATGGTAAAGATTGCTGACAAATCAAATCTCTGGTTTCAGGGTGATGATGAAACTGCTGCAATGGTGGAGATAAGCATTTTTGGTAAGGCATCAAGGGAAAGTTGTGAAACACTTACAAAGGAAATCTGTGGCATTCTTGAACGAGAGGCAGATATACCACCTCAAAGGACTTATGTTAAGTATCAGTTCATTGATAACTGGGGATACAATAAGTTTATGTTTTAAAGCAAAAAGAAACGGACTACTTTACTTTTGTAGTCCGTTATTTTTTATTCAAATAACTGTGTAGATAAATATCTGTCACCTAAATCGGGAAGAAGGACAACGATTGTCTTTCCTTCCTCTTTTTTTGCCTTTTGAATAGCAATATGGAGTGCTGCACCAGACGAAATACCAACAAGTACACCTTCAGTCTTTGCAAGAAGTCTTGATGCTGAATAAGCCTCGTCACCGGAAACAGTTAAGACTTCGTCAATAATATCTGTATTAAGTGTTTCAGGAATGAAACCAGCACCGATACCTTGTAATGGATGAGCACCTGCGTTACCACCTGAAAGGACAGGGGAATCACTTGGCTCAATCCCGATAATCTTCACATCAGGGTTTTTGCTCTTGAGAAACTCACCTGTGCCTGTAATTGTACCACCAGTACCAACACCTGCAATGAAGATGTCAACAGTAGCGTCAGTATCTTCCCATATTTCAGGACCAGTTGTTTCATAGTGAGCCTTTGGATTGGCTGGATTGACAAATTGACCTGCAACAATGCTGTTAGGAATCTCCTTTGATAATTCTTCTGCTTTCTTTATTGCACCATTCATGCCCTGACTGCCGTCGGTAAGCACAAGCTCTGCACCATAGGCAGCAATAAGTTTTCTTCGTTCAACGGACATGGTTTCAGGCATAGTGATTATGAGCTTATATCCCTTTGATGCAGCAACAGAGGCAAGTCCAATTCCCGTGTTTCCACTTGTAGGCTCAATGATAACTGACCCTTTCTTGAGGAGACCTTGCTGTTCAGCATCTTCAATCATCTTGAGTGCAACTCTGTCCTTAACGCTACCTGCAGGGTTAAAGTATTCAAGCTTCGCGTAGAGTTTACTTTTAAGACCGAATTCGTTTTCTATATTAGTAAGTTCTAAAAGAGGAGTTTTTCCGATTAGTTCGGACACATTTTTATAAACATTCATTTTGGGTACCTCCGTTAAAATCTGAAACCATTATATTATAATATACCGAACTTTTCAATAATATACAAAAAGAAAAGCCTACGGATTTTACTCCGTAGGCGAGTTTGTTAAGTTAATTTTATTTAGCCTTTTTCTTTGGGTTCATAAGAAACATACCGATTGCCATAATTACAGCAAATACAATAAGGTAGAAGAGAACAGGACATGAGAAACCTTGACCTGCTTCTTTTGCTGCAAGGTATGGCATATAACCATGTGAGTAAATAGCAGCAATTACCATGAAAGCAGAACCGATGATTCCGAGTGTTGGGAGAACGAA
Organism: uncultured Clostridia bacterium; assembly: GCA_937899735.1. Lineage (GTDB taxonomy): Bacteria > Bacillota > Clostridia > Oscillospirales > Acutalibacteraceae > Fimenecus. The sequence continues at coordinate 12,164 of CALBQZ010000167.1, forward strand.
TCTCTTAACAGCAGGAAGTCCCTTTTCTTTTCTCATAAAGTTAATGAACATAGGAATGTAAAGACCGTAAATTGTGATGATTGGAAGTTCTGATGAGTCAAAACTGAACTTGCCGAACCAAGGTGTTGCTGTAAGGTTAGCACCGTAGAAGTAAACAAGCCATGCACCAACGATTACAAGACCAACGATACATGAGTTTGAAGGCATACCTGATGCTGGGTCAACCTGTTTCATAAGGTCAACTTTTGGTCCGTAGCCACGAACTGAAATTGAGTACATACCACGGATTGTACCGATGAGAAGACCATTAAGGGTGCCAAGACAAGAAACTGCAACGAAGAGATTAAGAATATTACCAAGAACATTACCGAAAACTGCTGTGAAAGCAGGTGCAGTACCTTCTTCAATAAGTGTCTTAACTGGAGCACCACCAGCAATACCAATGTAATAGAAGAGGTAAATTGCGATGATGATGATACCACCTAATACAAGAGCGATAGGAAGATTCTTTTTAGAATCCTTGATTTCAGAGTTGATTGATGTAGCAAGAATCCAACCTTCATAAGCGAAAGCAGTAGCAACAACAGCACCGAAGAGAACTGAATAATTGCCTGAGCCTGTGGCAAAGTTAGATGAAAGAATTGTTGTTGGCTCACCTGCAATATTGTGAGTAAGACCATAAATAGTACCAACAACGGCCATCAAAAGAAGTGGAATAAGCTTAATGAATGTCGCGCTAATCTGGAGTTTACCTGCAAGCTTTGAAGAAAGTGTGTTAATTGCAAAAACGCAGATAAGAATAAATCCAGCAAGCAAGAATGTTTCTGTACCTGTTACAGGGTCACCTGCAAGCTGTAAATCAGGGTTTACAGATACCATAAATGTAAGGAAATATCTTGCTGTGAGCCATGCAAGAACAGATGTCATTGCAGGAGTGTAGATTGTTGTTGCAAACCAACCCATAAAGTAAGCATATTTGTTGCCTACAGTTGCTTCTGCATAGTCAACAAGTCCGTTAACCTTTTCATATTGCTGAGCCATAACGCAGAATGCGAGAACACAGCAAATCATAACGATACCGCCGATAATCCAAGCGATGATACCCATTGGCATATCACCGTTTGTCTTTTGAAGAATTGCCTGAGCTTTAAAGAAAACACCTGAGCCTACAACAGTACCTACAACCATGCAGATAGCCATTAAAAGCCCATATTGCTTTTTGAGTCCGTTTCCATTTTCCATAATGAAAACCATCCTTCCTTTTCAATTTCTAATAGATTATATTCTATTTATTTCAAAATGTAAAGGTGTTTTTCCACTTTTCTTCTTTAATATAGTAAAGTTTTTTAGTTTTATCTTGTACTAGTGATTGATAATTTGATTTTGGTATAGTAAAATAGATTCATTAGGAGTGATGCTATGACTTTTGAAATTATTAAAAACCAATTTCTAAAAGACGGAAAACCAATCAAATTAATCTCAGGTGCAGTTCACTATTTCAGAAATATGCCCGATACTTGGGAAGATATTTTTATGAAAATGAAAGCTATGGGTTGTAACTGCGTTGAAACTTACTGTGCCTGGAATATGCACGAAAAGGTTCCTGGAGAATATGATTTTACAGGAATTTTAAATATAGCAAAGTACATTGAAACAGCACAAAAGGTTGGACTTATGGTTATCGTGAGACCGGGTCCATATATTTGTGCAGAATGGGAATTCGGTGGACTTCCTTGGTGGATTCAGGCGGATGAAGACATGGAAATCCGTTGCATGAATAAAAAGTACATTGAGAGATTTGATTTATACCTTGACAGACTTTGTGCTGAAATCAAGCCATACCTTTTCACCAATGGTGGTTGTGTGATTATGATTCAGTGTGAAAACGAATATGGTTATTACGGTGATGATAAAGAATATCTTAATTACTTAAAGCAGGGCTTCATTGACCGCGGAATTGATGTGCCATTGTTTACATCTGACGGTACAAGCAAGAGCGATTTGCTTGATGGTGCGATTGAAGGTTGCTTATCAACACTCAATTTTGGCAGCCGTGTTGAAGAAAACTTTAAAGCACACGACGAGCTTTTCCCTGATATGCCTAAGATGTGTATGGAAATGTGGAATGGCTGGCTTGATGCGTGGGGTGATGACAAACATCATACAACATCGGCAGAGGACTATGCAAAAGTTGTGGATGATATGCTTGCTCGTGGCAGTCTTAATATGTATATGTTTATCGGTGGAACAAACTTCGGTTTTACATCAGGTGCTAATCATTATGAAAGATTCTGTCCTGATGTTACAAGTTATGACTATGACGCAATGCTTACTGAATGTGGTGACATCACACCAAAGTATATGGCAGTAAGAGAAGTTATCAAGAAATATATTGGTGAAGAATTACCTGAAATTCCTGCAAATCGTGAGAAAAAGGCTTATGGTAAATTTAAACTTACAGAGAGTGAAGGCTTTTTCTCAGCTCTTCCAAAACTCTCAACACCGGTTCATTCCGATGTTCCAAGATGTATGGAAAAATACGGTAACGGATATGGCTTTATTGCATACAGAACAGTTCTGAATCGTGATTATGAAGATGTTGTTCTTTCCTTTGAAAGAATAGGTGACCGTGCACAGATTTACATAAATGATAATCTTGTGGATATCCTTTATATCAACGACAGACTTGAAACAAAGATTTCTGCAAAAGCAGGTGATGTTCTTACAGTCCTTTGCGAGAATATGGGCAGAACTAATTTTGGTCCAAAGATGATGTTCAAAAAGGGTATCGCAGGAAGATGCTTGTTGGATAAGAGAATCCATTTCAACTGGGACGTTTACACCTTGCCTATGAATAATCTTGATAAACTGACTTTTGATAACAAACCATTTAATGAAAAATCAGCGTTTTACAGAGGTCATTTCAATATTGCTGACCCTAAGGACACTTTCCTTAAACTGGATAATTTCACAAAAGGCTTTGTTGTTATCAACGGATTTAACATCGGCAGATATTGGGAAATCGGACCACAACAGACTTTGTATGTCCCTGCGTCCTTGTTAAAAGATGGTGAAAATGAAATTATAGTTTTCGAGTCTGACGGACTTAAAGGTGAAGCAGAAATTGAGTTTGTTAATACACCAATTTTAGGGTAAAAAGTAAAGGAGGAGGCAAAAAATGACGGAGAAAAAATATCTTTGTATAGACTTAAAGTCCTTTTTTGCCTCTGTAGAGTGTGTTGAGAGGGGGCTTAACCCCCTGACTACAAATTTGGTTGTTGCTGACAGGGAAAGGACGGAAAAAACTATCTGCCTTGCAGTAACACCATCCCTGAAAGCCTATGGAATTTCTGGCAGAGCAAGACTTTTTGAAGTTGTGCAGAAGGTAAGAGAAGTCAACAACAAAAGACGACTCAATGCACCCAAAAGAGCTTTTATCGATAAGTCATATAATTCGGAGGAATTAAACAACAATCCAAGTCTTGAACTTGATTACATTGTTGCACCTCCGAGAATGGCGTATTATATGGAATACAGCACACGTATTTACAATGTGTATCTCAAGTATATTGCACCTGAGGATATTCACGTTTACTCTATTGACGAGGTTTTTATTGATATAACTCACTACCTTGCAACATATAAACTGTCTGCTCATGATTTTGCAAGAAAACTCATTCAGGATGTGCTTGACACAACGGGAATTACTGCAACCGCAGGAATAGGCACAAATATGTATCTTGCTAAGATTGCAATGGATATTGAAGCCAAACACATTCCTGCCGACAAAGACGGTGTGAGAATTGCCGAGCTTGATGAGATGAGTTATCGCGAAAAGTTATGGTCACATCGTCCTTTAACTGATTTTTGGCGAGTTGGAAAAGGTTATGCCAATAAGCTTGAACGATACGGAATGCGAACAATGGGTGATGTTGCCCGTTGTTCACTATATGACGAGGATTTACTTTACAGACTTTTCGGAGTTAATGCAGAATTGCTTATTGACCATGCCTGGGGATGGGAACCCTGCACAATCAAAGAAATCAAGGCATACAAACCATCAACAAATAGCTTAAGTTCAGGTCAGGTATTAAAAACTCCTTATTATTTTGATAAAGCAAAGCTCGTAACAAGGGAAATGATGGAACTTTTAGTCCTTGAACTTGTGGAAAAAGCTCTTGTGACAAATCAGGTTGTTTTAACTATCGGATACGACATTGACAATTTGACTGATGATAACATTCAGTACAATGGGGATGTCGTAACAGATTTTTATGGACGACAAGTGCCTAAGCATGCCCATGGTACAGCGAATATTGACCGTTATACTGCATCGTCAAAGCTTATTGTGGAAGCAACTATGGAACTTTTTGACCGAATTGTGGATAAAAGCCTTCTTGTGCGACGAATAAATATTGCTGTTTGCAAGTTGCAAAAAGAAAAGGATGTAAATGAAAATCAGGTTGAGCAACTTGACCTTTTTACGGATTATGAAAAGAAAAATGCACAGGAAGAAAATCTTAAAAAAGAAAAACGAATGCAGGAAGCAGTTTTAAGTATTAAGAAGAAATACGGTAAGAATGCAATTCTCAAGGGAATGAACCTTGAAGAAGGTGCAACAGCTAAAGAGAGAAACAGCCAGATTGGTGGGCATAAGGCGTAATGAATATAAGAATTGTTTATGGATATGATTACAAGGATGAGATTAAGTCATTGTTCACTGAATATACTCAATATCTCGTTGAAAATGACAGTAAATTTAAAGAATACCTTGAAATCCAGAAGTATGATAATGAGATAGATAATCTTGAAGATAAATATGGTATGCCTTGGGGCAGACTTTATATTGCTTTCTATGAAAATCAGGTTGCAGGTTGTATTGCATTGAGAAAACTTAACGAAACTGAATGTGAAATGAAAAGACTTTATGTAAAGCCTGAATTCAGGAATAAGGGCATAGCGAAAATGCTTGTTGAAAAGGTTGTTTCCGACTCAAAGGAAATAGGATATAGCAGTATGCTTCTTGACACTTTGCCATTCTTGCAGACAGCAATAAAAATGTATAGAAAAATGGGGTTTTATGAAATCGGATGTTATAATGACAGTCCCTTAGATAGCACGATTTATATGAAGCTCGATTTGTAAAGGTAATGAAAATGGACGACAGATATAACGATATTATTAAATTTCCACATCATCAGTCTAAAAAAAGACCTCATATGTCACTTTATGACCGTGCAGCACAGTTTGCACCATTCTCTGCACTTACAGGTCACGATGATGCAATCAAGGAGACGGCAAGACTGACTGATAAAAAGCTCGAACTTGATGATTACGATAAAATGTTGCTGGACAACAAAATGACCTTTATTTTAAATCATATAAATGAACAGCCTGAAATAACGGTGACATATTTCATTCCTGACACCAACAAACAGGGTGGAATGTATCTTGACTTTACAGGTAATATTAAAAAGTTTGATGCAGTTGAGAGGAAAATTTGCTTTGCAGATAAAACAGAGATTTTTGTTGATGATATTATTGAAATAAAGAGTGAGCTTTTACCACAGAATACAGAAAGTTTATAGGTGATTGATATGGCAGATTTTAGATGGGCTTATATAGGTAGTGGTGGTATTGCGAAAAGCACCGCTATGAATATTAAAAAAGGAAACCATAAAATAGTTTCCGTTTATAGTCGTACTTATGACAAGGCAAAGGGGTTTGCAAATAAGCATAATGCTGTGGCATATGATAATTTTGAAGACGCAGTTAATCGTGATGATGTTGATGGAGTATATATTGCAACTCCACACACTTCCCACGTTGAATATGCTGTAAAGGCTATGAAAATGGGAAAGCCTGTCCTTTGTGAAAAGCCTGTTGGAGTGTCTTTAAAGGATGTTGACATTTTAATAGACACATCAAAAGACACAGACACATATTTTTGTGAGGCAATGTGGACCTGGTTTTCACCTGTTGCACTTAAAGTCAAGGAATGGGTGCAGAGTGGTGAAATTGGAGAAATTAAGGATGTTGTAATCAATTATGCTTTCCCCGGTATTAAAATGCCAAAGGATTCACGAGTGCTTACTCCTGAAACAGCAGGTGGGGCTTTGCTTGACATAGGAATTTATCCTATTACATATTGCTATAATCTCTTTGGTGTGCCGAAGAGTGTTAAATGTGATGGCGTAGTACAAAACGGAATTGATGTAAGTGAAACTGTAATTCTTGATTATGGCACTTTTAAATGCACTCTGAATATGTCTCTTTGTAAGCTGAAAGAAAACTGCAAGATTATAGGTGAAAAAGGTAAAATCACATTGCCTGTTTTCTTCCACATGGCATCAAAAGCAAAACTTAAAAATCACAAAGGCAAAAAAGTTTTCAGAGGCAAAACTGATTATATAACAGAGTTTAACTGTGTTGCTAATGAAATAAAAGAAGGCAAAAAAGAATCCTCATACATCCCGTTTGAAGCAACAAGGGAATGCATGAAGATTATGGATGAATGCAGACGACAAATGAATCTCGTTTATCCATTTGAAAAATAAATAATGAAAGAGAAAAGGAAGGGTAACAAAAGCGTTATCCTTCCTTTTACCATAGGAATATATCAATTAGATGGAATCAACATAATCACAAGCAGCGAGTGCAGCAACTGCGCCATCACCTGCAGCAGTTATAACCTGACGGATTGTTTTTGTTCTGCAGTCTCCTGCAACAAAAATACCCTTTGCATTTGTTGTGCAATCTTCCTTTGCATCAACATAACCTCTGCCGTCAAGAGTAATAATTTCTTTGAAGTTTTCATTTTGTGGCACAAGACCAATAGCAACGAACATACCATCGAGAGTTAAATCAGAACTTTCATCTGTTGCAACATTCTTGATTGTAATACCTTTGAGTTCATTTTCACCAATAAGCTTTTCAACCACAGTGCCGAGAATAATTTCAACATTATCTTTGCTCCGGAGCTTTTCAACAAGCTTCTGTTCACCTGTGAAGAAATCGAGATTCTGGATTACATAAACTTTCTTTGCAATCTTTGCAAGCCCCTGCACGAGATGCAGCTGTACCGGGTTAAATGCAGTAAATCCATCCAGAACGATAATCGAACCCTTTAGTTTTTCTGATCGTTCCAAAACTTCATTCAATACCTGCAGCACCTGATCTGAAGTCATGTATTCTTTTCCCATATAATCTAAAAATGCACGGTATAAAACCTGTACATCTTTTAATTTTCTTGACAGTAATTCACGACTGCCTGCTTTTTCAATCATCTCCTCCAGCATTTCCGGAGTAATCTGATACTGAGTCAGCTCAGAAATCAAAGATTTCACTTCACTGATATAGCCCAGTTTCTTTAAATTCCGCCCAAGAACCTTTAACTCCTCTTCATGCTCCTTGGCAAGCTTTCTAAGAACAATGTTCTTCCCGGTCTCCTCCAGAATCATGCGACCACCTTCACCAACCTCATCCAGGACGTGATAAGCCAATCGCTGAAAACTCAAAACGTCAATATTTAAAATCCCTTTTCTTGGATGCATGAGTACAAAGTCCCTCTGTGTCTGCAGGGTAAACTGTTCCGGAACGAGACAGTAATAGCGCATTTCCGGATGCTCCATAGATTCTTTGATAATTTTATTATAAATATAGGTTGTCTTTCCAAAACCGGAATTACCTAAAATAAACTGTAAGGACATGAAAAACTCCTTTAATTTTTTATGTAAAACAGTATCCGGAATTTCAGAATATACTCTATGTGAAAATAATCTTTCATTATGAGCACATACATTGCGATATAAAACCAAAAATTTTAAATATTGTTCTAACTCTTTTTCATTTACAAACTTAAAATTCAAGCTTACTTTACTTTTTGTTTTTGATTGACATTTGAAGTTCCCAT
>CALBQZ010000168.1 GCA_937899735.1 uncultured Clostridia bacterium
CAACAACACCTTTGCCATATTTTTCATAAGCATCGATAAGCTGTTTTGTAACAGGTTCGCCTTCAGAAATGAAAACATCATCACCATAAAGAATAGCAAATGGCTCGTTGCCGATAAAGTTCTTTGCACAAAGAACAGCGTGACCTAAGCCACCTGTTTCTTTCTGGCGAAGGAAGTATGTATTGCAAAGCTGTGAACATTCAAGAACTGAATCGTAAAGAGCTTTTTTATCAGGGTTTTTGCTGAGCTTGTCTTCAAGCTCATAAGCGTGGTCGAAATGGTCTTCAATAACACCTTTACCACGGTTTGTGATAATAAGAACATCTGTGATACCTGATTTTGCAGCTTCTTCAACAAGATACTGAATAGCAGGTTTATCAACGATATTGAGCATTTCCTTTGGAACTGCTTTTGATGCTGGGAGAACTCTTGTGCCAAGACCTGCGGCAGGAATAATAGCTTTTGTAATTTTCATATTAAGAACTCCTTAAAAGGTTTATTTATTGAAATTTAATATCAAAGACCAAGAGCCATCAATATTAAATCAAATCCAAAAATTATAATTTTTTCAACAAGGATTGCTAAAAAGGTTATTCCGAAAGCATAACCACCGGCTTTGTAAATTTGCTGTTTAATATTGTCAGTATCCGTTACCTTTGAACGGATGTCACGGATACTTTTTACAACATGCTTATAGTACCATTTGTTTGCATTCTGACCGATAAAAACAGCGAGTATAATTGACGCAAGACTTTGCCCAGCAAAAATACTGACACCCAAGTTGTTTTCGTTGACTATACGCTGAGCTTCATAAGTTAGGTTGTCAAGCGATTGAGCATAGGCTTGTTCATCAAGTTCTTCTTCGTTCAAGGCAACTACCTGTGAATAAAATTTATTTGCTTCGGTAAGAAATTTTTCAACAGGGGGAAGATAGGAAAGAAATGAGAGCATAAGGAGGAGTGCCATTACAATTGCTCCGTGCTTATATAGCTTTCTGTAAAAGAACCAGTATGGAGCAAAGAAAATTGCTGCCCAGTTCCACTTGTTCTTTCCACCCTTGATACAGAAGAATTTCTGGATGTATTTTGTAGCGTCCTGTTGAACAAAAACGGCTACATCCTCTGTTGAAACACCTTCTTCAAGTTCGGCTGGGAACATTTTGAGAGGAGTTTGCATAGGTATTTCCATATTGAAAGGAAGTGGAGGAAGTTCACCGTTGTAATCGTTAATGTTCCACTTTACAACAGGGTTTGTGTTTTCTGCGGGAGCTGTTTCTTCTGTGAATTCTGACTCCCATATATAATTTTCACTGTGCTTTTCTGCGTTGCCACAAGCACCATTCTGTTTGTAACATTCACGGTGATGTGGTGTGCCACAGATAGGACACACAACTATATCGTCATCTGCCTGAAAAAGTTGATTGCAGACAGGACAATTATCTTTTGAGTATCTGAATTTGTTTTCTGCCATAGTTTATACGTTCCAACTATTTATATATTTTTCTTGTTCGTCAGTGAGAACATCAATTGATGTGCCCCAACTATTGAGTTTTCTTAAAGCAACCTTTTTATCGATTTCCTCAGGAACATCGATTACGGAAGCAGTGAGATTTTTGTGATTATTTACGATATATTCAGCACAGAGAGCCTGAACAGAGAAGCTCATATCCATAATTTCTGCAGGATGTCCATCCCCAGCAGCAAGGTTTACCAGTCTGCCTTCTGCTATAATGCTGATTGTTCTGCCGTCAGGAAGAACATAACCCATAATGTTGTTTCGCTGTGGTTTAATTTCAACTGCTATTTTTTCAAGGTCAGGAAGGTTGATTTCAACATTGAAATGACCTGCGTTACAACAGATTGCACCGTCTTTCATATTCTTGAAGACTTTTTCAGTAATAACATCCTTGCATCCTGTAACAGTAACGAAGAAGTCACCTTCTTTTGCTGCTTCTGTCATTTCCATAACAGAGAATCCATCCATTCTTGCTTCCATAGCTTTAATAGGGTCAATTTCTGTAACTATAACCTGTGCACCAAGAGCATTTGCACGCATAGCAACACCTTTACCACACCAACCATATCCTGCAACAACAACCTTTTTGCCTGCAACGATTAAGTTGGTTGTACGGTTAATTCCATCCCATACGGATTGACCTGTACCATAACGATTGTCAAAAAGATATTTACATTTTGCATTGTTAACGGCAATCATAGGAAATTTGAGTGCACCATCATTGTGCATTGAAACAAGACGGATAATACCTGTAGTTGTTTCTTCACAACCACCCATAACACTTGGCAAAAGTTCAGGATACTCGTTGTGAATAAGATTTACAAGGTCGCCACCATCGTCAATAATAACATCAGGACCTGCCTCGATTACACATTTGAGATGTTCTTTGTATTCTTCTGCTGTTGCGTTATACCAAGAAAATACATTAAGTCCGTTGTATGCAAGAGCAGCAGCAACATCATCCTGTGTAGAAAGTGGGTTAGAGCCAGTTACATACATTTCTGCTCCACCAGCAGCAAGAACTGTACAAAGATAAGCAGTTTTTGCCTCAAGGTGAATTGATAAAGCCACCTTTAAGCCCTTGAACGGCTTGGTTTCGCTGAAATCCTTTTCAATACTTCCAAGAACAGGCATGTGTGCCTTTACCCAATCGATTTTTTGTTGACCTGATTGATGAAGGTTTATGTTACGTACATGACTCATTTTATTTACTCCAATACTAAACGATATTATTTAATAATAATACCATAATATACAGCGAAAATCAATAAGATTCAAATGGATAAAATATGCAACGAGAAATCATTGACAATAACTTGCTTTTGTGTCATAATATGACATGTATATGGAGAAAAAACGATATGGAGGAATATATAATGAAATCACGTTTTATGAGAATCATAGCGGTAATCATGGCAATCAGTTTGCTTGTATGTAGCTTTGCTTCATGCCAGATTGCTATTGAAGAAGAGCCTGCAGATGGCAATGTGGATATTGCAGGTCCTGACGATTTGAACTCTGATGAATTTACAGAAGATAATAGTGACACTAATAACAACGGTGGTGATGCTAACAACAATGGTGGCAATTCTAACAACAATGGTGGCGGAAACTACAATCCTAACAACAACGGTGGTGGCAATAGCTACCAGCCAAGCACACCAAGTACACCAAATAATCCAAACAATAGTACTGGTAACAATATAAGCATTCCACAGGTTGATTGGGAAGGTACTATGGAAGATTTTTATTCACATTTCGACACTCCTGAAGAAAGAATAGAAATTCTCAGAATGGCAGGCTATGAGTATGATGCTGAACAGCAGATTTTCTATACTCACTTAAACCCATGGCAGAGATATTTTGGTTTCCACGATATCTATGACAGAGCAGCTCCTATTACAAATATGTGGTACTTAACACTTAAGATTGACTTCACATATGGTGACTACGACTGGAGACTCCAGTGGTGGAAAGGTCAGTATGGTATTCTTGAAGGTGCAGAGCTTGGTGTTTACACAAAAGATGCAGGCTCAAAGGGCGATTTCTACGAATGTGCTGCTGATGAAAACCTTCTCAGAATGGAATTCTCCTACTATCAGTCAGCTGCAGACTACAACAAAAACAACCCTCTCTTTATCAGATATGAACAGGAGCACTGGTGGCTTACAGGCTTCAAGTTTGGTGTAACACAGCCTGAAAAATGCGTTGTAAAAGCTGTTCTCTATGCAAGAGATGAAGAAATGGCTGATAAGATTGAAGTTGGTCTTCAGAATGTTACTGACGATAAGGGTAACTGGAACGGATTTACAACTTACAGACCAGGCTCAAATCAGCAGAATTTCTATGTAAGAAATGGTAATGTATTTGAAGTTATTTGGAAAACAGCTGGTTATGTTAACTACAGCTATATGATGGAAGGTAACCAGGGAGATGCCGACATCCCAACTGAGACTCCGGCTCAATAAAATTTAATACAATTTTAACCCGCAGTACAAGTGTATTGTGGGTTTTTTATTCTAAAAACTCATATAATAAAAATATATTAAAAAACTTTTTCATTATAGTTGAAAAAACACTTTTTTTAGTGTAAAATAGACAAACAAAGTTTAATAATGAACTAATTTCACAATGCTTTTTGGAGGAATTGTATGAATTATACACTTACAAAGAAACAAGCAAAAGAGCTTGTTGAATCAAAACTTTCTCATTTTATAGGTGTTAATCCTAGCGAAGCAACAAATGAGCAATTCTATAAGGCTATTGCACTTATCGTAAGAGATATGATGAGTCAGGGCAGAGCAGAGTTTTCAAAAAAAGGCTCTGATAAGGGTACAAAAAGGGTTTACTATCTCTGTATGGAATTCCTTATGGGACGTTCACTTAAGAATAACCTTTACAATCTTAACCTTACAAAGGTTTTTGAAAGCGTTTTAAAAGATTATGGTATTAAGATGGATTCAATTTACGACTGTGAACCTGATGCAGGTCTCGGTAACGGTGGTCTTGGTCGTCTTGCGGCTTGCTATCTTGATGGTCTTGCAACTCAGGGTTATGTTGCGAAAGGTTATACTATTCTCTATGAGTATGGTATCTTCAAACAGAAGTTAGTTGATGGTTGGCAGACAGAACTTCCTGATTTCTGGCTTCCCGGCGGTGATGTATGGCTTGTTCCTCACGAAGAACAGGCTATGGAAATCAAGTTTGAGGGTGAAGTAAAGGATATCTGGGAAGAACACTATCACCATGTTGAAATTGAAAACCCAACAGTTATTCAGGCGATTCCTTATGATATGCATGTTGCTGGTAAGGATGGCAAAGGCGTTTCTGTTCTTCGTCTTTGGTCTGCAAAAGCTCCCGGTCTTGATATGGCACTCTTTAATCAGGGTGACTATATGAGAGCTATGGAAAGAAATGCTATGGCTGAGGTAATCAGCAAGGTTCTCTATCCTGCTGATAATCATCCAGAAGGAAAATCACTTCGTCTTCGTCAGCAGTATTTTCTTGTTTCTGCATCTGTTCAGGATATTGTTCAGCACCATCTCCGTGAGTTTGGCACAATGGATAACTTTGCTGACAAAGTTGCAATTCATGTTAACGATACTCATCCTACTATGGCAATTCCGGAACTTATGAGAATTATGCTTGATGAATGTGGTTATGGTTGGGATGAAGCTTGGAATATTGTAACAAATACAGTTGCATATACAAACCATACAGTTATGAAAGAGGCTCTTGAATGTTGGCCGGAAGACCTTTACAAGCGTCTTTTGCCTCGTCTTTGGCAGATTACCAAGGAAATCGACAACCGTTTCCGTTCTTATGTGTGGGAAAACACTCATAATGCTGATATGGTTGAAAGAATGGCTGTTATCTCAAACGGCGTTGTAAGAATGGCTAACCTTTGCGTTGCAGGTTCACATTGTGTAAATGGTGTTTCTGCACTTCACAGTGATATTCTTAAGGATACGGTTTTCTCTGATTTTTATGCACTTAATCCTGACAAGTTTACAAACGTTACAAATGGTATTGCTCATAGAAGATGGCTCTGTCAGGCTAATCCAAAACTTACAAGCTTCCTCACAGAAACTATTGGTGATGGTTTTGTAAAAGATGCAGATAAGCTTCTTGATTTGAGAAAGTTCAAGGACGATAAAGCAGTTCTTGATGAACTTGGAAAAATTAAGAGAGCAAACAAAGAAGAGTTTGCTAAGTATGTTCTTAAACATAACGGTATAAAGCTTGACCCTGATTCAATCTTTGATGTTCAGGTTAAACGTCTTCATGAGTATAAGCGTCAGCATCTTAATGCACTTAACATCCTTTCACATTACCTTGCAATCAAAGAAAATCCAAACGGTGATTTCATTCCTCACACATACATTTTCGGTGCAAAGGCTGCATCAGGTTATTTTGTAGCAAAGAAGATTATTTCTTTCATCTCTGCACTTGCTGATGTAATCAACAATGACCCTGATGTAAGAGGAAGAATTAAAGTTGTTTATGTTGAGGATTACAATGTTACGCTCGCCGAAAAGCTTATGCCTGCTGCTGATATTTCAGAGCAGATTTCCCTTGCTGGTACAGAGGCTTCAGGTACAGGTAATATGAAGCTTATGCTCAATGGTGCTGTTACACTTGGCACAATGGACGGCGCAAACGTAGAGATTTATGATGCAGTTGGTAAAGATAACATTTACATTTTCGGTATGAAAACACCGGAAGTTCAGCAGTTGCAGAAACGTGGATATGTGCCACAGGATTTCTACAATGCAAATGGCGAACTTCAGAAAATTCTCAATTTTGCAAACAATAATGGTATTGGTGGCAAGATGTTCCACGAGGTAACATCAACAATTATTCACCACGACCCATATATGGTGCTTGCTGATTTTGAAGACTACAGAAATACTCAGTTGAGAATTTCAAAAGATTTTCTTGACCGTGATAACTGGAACAAGATGTCACTGATGAATATCTCAGGTGCAGGACGATTTGCTGCAGACCGTGCTATAAATGAGTACGCTGCAAATATCTGGGACGCAAAATCTGCATTAAGAAAATAAAACTGTAAAACTCCTTTAACTTGTTCATCATTGTTAAGGGAGTTTTGTTTTATATAGTAAGATAGGAATGAGTCGACAGGATAGATTTGTTTTGTTTTTCACTATTTTCGCACATTCCTGTCTTGACACTGTGTTTAATTTTGTGTAAAATATTATAGATAGTATGGAATAGTGTTATTCTGTGCTAACTAAACTTAATTTCCTTACATATTTTTATATAGAGTGAAATTAAATATTTATTATTAGGGAGGGACAAACCTATGATTTCTATAGGTGTGGCTGTCGTTATTGCCGTTGTCTCTGCTGTTGTATTGGGAGCATTGGGTTTTGTTGCCGGTGGCGTGTATCGCAAAAAGGTTGCAGAGGCTAAAATCGGCTCCGCTAACGAAGAAGCATTAAGAATTGTTAATCAAGCAGTACAGACTGCTGAAAGTAAGAAAAAAGAGGCTATTCTTGAGGCTAAAGACGAAATACACAAGTTAAGAAACGAAGTTGATAAAGAACTTCGTGAAAGACGCGCAGAGGTTCAAAGACAAGAACGCAGAATCGTTCAAAAAGAAGAAAATCTTGACAAAAAGACTGAAAACCTTGAAAAGAAAGAGGAAACTCTCAGTGAAAAAATCAAGGCTGCTGATGCAAGAATTGAAGAAGTTGAAATGATTAAACGCAGTCAGCTTGAAATGCTTGAAAAAATCAGTGGCTACTCAAAAGAGCAGGCAAAAGTTCTTCTTATGCAGGAACTTGAGGACCAACTTACTCACGAAAAAGCTCTTAAAATCATGGATTTTGAACAGAGAACTCGTGACGAAAGTGATAATCTTGCCCGTGAGATTATTTCAGGTGCTATTCAGCGTTGTGCAGCAGACCATGCTGCAGAAGCAACAGTTTCAGTTGTTGCTCTTCCAAATGACGAAATGAAGGGTAGAATTATCGGCCGTGAAGGTCGTAATATCAGAACTCTTGAAACAATTACAGGTGTTGACCTTATTATTGACGACACTCCTGAAGCTATTACTGTTTCAAGCTTTGACCCTGTTCGTCGTGAAGTTGCAAGACTTACTCTTGAAAAACTTATTCAGGACGGTAGAATTCATCCTGCACGCATTGAAGAAATGTTTGAAAAATCAAAGCGTGAGGTTGAACAGACAATTAAACAAACCGGTGAAAGAGCAGTTGTTGATGCAGGTGTTAATG
>CALBQZ010000169.1 GCA_937899735.1 uncultured Clostridia bacterium
CACATCCTAAGGTAATACTCGGGTGTGTATCATCAGTCTTCCGCCGTGGCTTTTCTCTGGGATTAGCGGAAGCGGTGTGAAGACAGTCCGGGTAAATAGAGCACTTTTGTCGAGCTCTGCACGTATAGCGATAACGACTATACGGCTGGGTCAGAGAGTAAGAAACTGATGCTCTCGTATCGCCTCTCCCGTGGCGATGTAAAAAAAATTATGGGGAACTATTTCACATTGCATATATAATAGTATGCAAAAAAATAATAGGAGGAAAACTTTTATGAACAAAATGAAAAAATTGTTGAGCGTTGTTCTCGCAGTTGTTCTTGCGTTCTCAGCATTCTCAGTTCTTGGTTCAGCTGCTCGTACAGCTTACAAAACTGTTGATGAGTTGACAGCTCTTGATGCTTACTCACCTTATGGTCAGGTAACAAGACTTTCACTTGAAGAAAGAACATCAATCGTTTTTGACGCTCTCGATAACTTACTTCCTTCATTGAATATCAATATGGGTAAGGTTTTCGACGTTTTTGGTTTGTCAGTTACTATTGACTTAACAAGCATCGACAGACTCTGCTACTCATTTGATACAATCAAGGATACTTTTACTGATGGTCTTGCTCAGTTTGCAATGGGTGTTGTTAACCTTGGTATTCTTGAATCTCTTGAAGTTGATACATGGCAAACTGGCATGAGCCGTGACGGTACAGCTCAGTTTACAATCCTTTCAGAGATTATTGAATTCCTCAGCAACAATACAAACCTTGTTAATAAGGTGTTTACAGACGGTCTTGACCTTGGTATCGTTAGCCTTGGCGATATGTCAGCTATCGAAGACATTATCAAGAACCTTCCTGGTATGATTAAGGGTCTCGTTTATCCTATGATTGAAAGATGGGACGACCCTGTTTCACTTATCCAGACTTATGATAACAATATTGCTAATGGTGGTAGTGTTGAAGAAATCGCAAACATGAGAGTTAAGAAACTCTTCAGCGATAATATGTCAATCACAACTATTAAGTATGATGCTGATGGTAACATGACATCAGAGCATACAAAACAGTGGCTCGCAACAGCTACAGGTTCTGCAGCTCCTACAGCATCAACTAACA
The DNA here is from genome assembly GCA_937899735.1 of uncultured Clostridia bacterium. Taxonomy (GTDB): domain Bacteria; phylum Bacillota; class Clostridia; order Oscillospirales; family Acutalibacteraceae; genus Fimenecus. Next base: position 1,110 of record CALBQZ010000169.1, read on the forward strand.
GCTTAAGATATTACTATCAGATTGTTAACGGTACAACAATGTATTCATACCACATTGTTGACGCTGCTGAAGCTAAAGCTCTTGCTGAAGATGGTGACGATTCAAACAATGTAGCTGCTTACAACTATATCCAGGAAAATCAGGTATATAGATTAGAACAGGAAGTTCCTGGCAGTGCAACTTATGTTTGGAAAGCATACGAAATCGATGCAGAAGGCAACGTTGTAAAAGATGGTAATGGAAACGACAAATACCTTGGCACTCTTAAATACTACAACGATGATTCACAGTTCCTTCCAGGTATTACTGGTGATGATATCGACCTCAGAACAATGAGCCTTGCAGACCTTCTCTACAAGTTCTTACCAGTTGTATTTGAAAATATGGCACCGGTTGTTCTTAACGGTTCAGTTAAGAAGGCTCTTGCTGACTTCCTTGGTGCAAGCTTCCAATACGTTGGTGATGTAGGTAGTGACGAAGTTAACGCTCTTCCAGATGCATCAAATGCATTCTTCACAGAAGAACAGGGCGAATATCTCTGGGAGTGGTCAAACTACGCAGTAATCAATGGTAATCACTACTATCGTTTTGAAGACCAGATTTTCGTTGGTGATATTTCACAGAAGAATAACTACTTCGATATCATTAACTGGGATTATAAAATCACTGCTGACTTCATCGATGAATTCATTCCTACAAATCCATCAGCAACATCAACACTCTTCATGAACTTTAATAACTTCCTTATTAAGGTTGCTGAATTGGCTCTTAAACCATCAGCATCAACAGTTGATGCAATTTCAGGTTTTGAAGCTGAATGGACACGTCCAGCTATGACAAAGGGTGACAACTCAAAACTTGTTGCTAACCTTAAGGCAGTTGCTCAGGCAGTTATCGGTCTTGCTCCTCAGCACGTATTCGGTGACGACTATGCAACAAACGAAAGATGTTATGTAGAGCTCATGCTCGATACTGAAAACGATGTAATTCTCACAGGTATTGCAGCTCACCTTGTAAATATGCTTATGCCTTCAGTTTCACTTCCAGGCAAATCAGACCTCAAGGCATCAGGTGCTAAAGTTGGTGCTATTCTTGCAGCAGTTGTTCGTGAATTCGCTGCATACCTTGCACCAGAATACAACTTCGACGCTCTTATCTATACAGACTTCGGTACAACAGAAGCTGACCCTGTTAAGACATTCGTTGACCCAACAAATCTTCTTACATCAGGTTCAACAGCATCAGGTTACTGGCTCGACGTTATCCTTACAATGGGTATCAACGTTGGTTATGAATACCTTCGTGCATTTGCTGATATGGGTGAAGGCACAACTCAGTGGAACTCATTCGTAGCATACTCAGGTTACGGTGTAGATGGCAAGACATACGCAGCTGGCACAACTCAGGCAGCTCTTAACGCTGAATGGGAAGGCATGGTTGACTATATTCTTGACTGGGCACTTACAACAGATGTTGAATGGTGCTGGGGCATGAATAACCTTGTAGATGTTACTGGTGAAGTTAACCTTGCAACAGCTCAGGACCCATGGCAGAAGCTCGATTCAGTTCTTGACGCACTTCTTCCAGTTGACGAAATTCTCAACGTAGAAGCAACAGATTGCGAAACAGAGCTTGAACAGCTCCTTCGTTATGACCTTATCCTTGGTCTCGTTGACCTTCGTTGGAAAGACGTTCTTGATTTACTTATGGTTCCAGATGGTTTCGTAAGAAATACTAACGCTCTTGACGAGCTTGCAAAAACTCTTAAGGGTATTGTAAACTATCCATTCCAGAAGATTGGTAACAGTGCTAACAACTTTGCACTTATCCCATCAGCTATCACTGACTTCGATACACTCGCAAATCAGGATAACCTTAAGACAATGATTGTAAATCTTGTTGGAGCTCTTTACAATGCTCTTGTTACAGATGGTGGTGCAGAAACACTCTTCCCATTCCTTAACTTCCTTCTTGGTTGGAAGACAGACCCACAGAAGATTGCTGACCCAGTTATCTGGACAGACTTCCGTAACGGTAACGACTATGCTTACTTATACGATAACAACCTTGCTAACCAGGTTCAGCCAGGTGGAGCAATCAACGGTGACGGATTAAACTTCACTAAGATTAAGGTTCTTAATAACTCAGCAGGTATGCTTGAAACTCACAGAAATTCTTCTGTAACAGACCACGCATACGACATTCAGATTAAGTCAGTTACATCTGACGCAACAACAAATACACTTACATTCACATACGGTGACGGTAACGGTCTTGTTTCTCCATACGAAACACTTGATATCATCATTGATGGTACATACAACGGTGAAGAAGCAACAACTGTTACAATCGCTTATGACTATGTTGGTAAAGATGGCTCACCTATCGGTGGTACTCAGTACACATCACTTACATTCCTCGTTTCTAACCAGTACGAAGACTCTCTCGTTGACGGACGTTGGTCAGGTGACGATGACGATGATTACACAGGTACTAACCAGTATAAGAGATACGTATTTACAGAAGACCTCTATACTTCTGTTACAACTTATGAACCAACAATCTTCTATGTAAAACCATCAGTTAACCTTGGTGCTACATCTAAGAACTTTACTCAGATTTGCGCTAACGGCGAACAGCAGGACTGTAATGGTAACATTACAAAAGAAGGTGACGTTCCACAGGGACAGTCAACACAGTACTTTGAATGGATTCGTGACAAGAATGAAGCTGGTTGGGAAGATAGCATTTCTGACGGTAACCCAGCATCTGGTCGTCTTTACAAGGCTAAGGCTGGCGTAACTGCTGAAACAGAATTCCCATACGGTTCATACGACATGGGTAATATGGCTGTTCAGTACGGCGGTACAATTATTTTCGAAGTAAACTTCATTTACTACAACGATTATAATATCGGCGATATCTACGCAGAAAACAAAGACAATGGTTACAATGCTAACCAGGGCGTTGACCCAGCTATCTATAACGAATACAATGAAGCTTGGAAGACAATCGTTTACGGTGCAACATACCCAATGATGACTGAAATGAACGGTCACGCAAGCACAGACTATGTAACTGCAATTCAGCCATACATTCCTGATGCTATCGAAAGATTCGAAGCAGCTAAGACAGCTTATGAAACAGCTCTTGCAGAAGCACAGGCTAATGCATCTGGTGACGCATCATCATCACTTCCTGCATACGTTACAGCTCTCCGTCAGGAAATCGATAACGACTTCATGAACGGTAAGGAAATTAACTTCCAGGATTATGAGTTCTATGAATACTTCAACTACAACGATGTTAAGGAAGATGCTGAAGAACTCTATCGCTCATACCTTGCTCCAGAAGTATTGGATACATACCATATCTTCCGTTCAGGTATCCGTGAAGCAGAACTTAACTTCGTTATCGAAGGCGAAAGCAATGCTACAAAGGCAGAAGCTATTAAGGCTTCAAGACGTGTTCATGACCAGGCAGCTATCGATGCATCTATCGCAGCTCGTGATGAATGGAAACAGCCAATTAACACAAAACTCATCGTTGATGATATGACATCTCGTCTTGCTTTCTACAAGCAGTTCCTCAATGCTGCTAATATGGAAGATGCTAATAGAGGTGAACCAGCTCACCTCAAGTTCCTTGAACTTGAAATCGCTCACGTAGAAGCTCAGGGTCTTGTTGCAAGTGATTACACAGAAGCATCATGGGCTAAGTATGCAGAAGCTCTTGCTGAAGCAAAGGCAGTAGCAGCTGGTGAAGATGAATTCTCATCATTCAACTCAAGAATCTACGATGTTAAGTACAACCTCATGGTTGCTTACAAGCAGCTTCTTGCTAAGGAATACTCTCTCATCGAAGCAGGCGGTACAGCAGACCTTCTTGCTAACATCGAAATCGCAGAAGGTATCCTTGCTAAGAGCATTGACGAAATCGAACTTTCAGATATCGCAATCGAAAAGGGTCTCACAAAAGAACAGGCTCTCGGTCACCTTATCGAAGGTCTCGGTTACTACTATCAGGCAAGATATTCTAAGCACGACGTTGAAGTTCAGGACGGCGAAAAGACAGCTGGCGAACTTAAGTACAACGACGACGGCACACCAATGATGTTCAACTTGTACGACGAATCAGCTTATGAATATGCTGATAACGACCGTCCAGACAACCAGAACAATCAGGCTAAGGTTAACGCTGCTAACTCTAACCTCGAAGCTTGCATCGCATACTTCGTAACAGAAGCAGAAATGGAACCATCAACACTTATGGTTGAAGAAGGATTTGAATACGCTGACTATGTTGTAATCGATACAAACAACACAAATAATGGCGAATACACAGGTATCGTTTATGGTATCGATACTCTCGACCAGAACGAAATGATGGAAATCCTCGGCGACCTCAATTCTGCACTTACAACAAACAATGGCGACGATTACCTTGTAATTAATGCAAATGACCAAGGTGTTGAATCAACAGGTTCAACAATCGAAGTTGTTGATGCAGATGGTAATGTTCTTGAAACATACGTATTCGTTTACTTCGGTGATATCGACGGTGACGGTATGCTTTCAGGTACTGACGGCTTTATCGCTGAAGAATATGAAATCACATATATGGGTATTGAATCATATGCAGGATACGTCGCAGCTGATATCGACGGTGACGGTATGGTTACAGGTACTGACGGTTTCATCATGGCAGAGTATGAAATTACATACATGGGCGTAGATTATCAGTATAATCTCGGTCAGACTGCTATGAATAATATGTATGAGTGGATTTATTAATCCATAAATAAGATAGTTATAAAGTTACCTGAGAATTCAGGTTCTCAGGTAACGATATAGTAAAAAGGAGACAAATTACTATGATTAAAAAGATTAGTGCTATTCTTCTTGCACTTGTTCTTTGCCTTAGTATGTTCGTTGTTCCAGCTTCAGCATATGAAATTGCTGACGGCAAAAAAATTGCATACGAGATAAAGCTTGACAAAGAATATTACAATGCTGGTGATACAGTTACTGTTAGCTTTTTCATGTATGGTGAAGTAGACCTTGAATTTGCAGCAGGTGCTATTGTTTTTGGTTGTCATTCTGATGTTTTTGACACATCAGTAAATACAGCAGCAAACGTAAAAGCAAGTTCTACAATGGAAGAAACAGCGGCTACTTACTATAAAGACGTAAGTGGACAGACATGGGCATGGCAGACAAATGCAACAATTTATAACAACATTGTAAACAGCAATACTGACGAAGAAAATGAATTGTTCGACCAGTATATTAAGGTTGGTATTAACAAACTTGGTAGTAACGGTTCACATGAATTAGCAGCTGATACATCAAGAGGTTATCCAGCAAACGACCTTAATGCAAACAATGCAGCAGGCATCCCTTTCATCACATTCCAGTTAGTTCTTCGTGATGATATCGCTGATGGTACAAAGATTAATGTGGGTATTCCAACAGGTCCTATGGCTAAGAACTACACATATATGAACTACCTCAACGATCCAGGTAATTCTACAAAAGTTACAAAGACAACAGCAGCTAACTCAGATGTTATCTGGGCAACAAATTCTCAGGTTGGTGAACCAGCTCCATCTTGTACTACTGACCACTCAACTGTAGCAGATGACGGCGACTGCACAACAGCAGTTGTTTGTCCTGAGTGTTCAGAAGTTATAAAAGAAGCAGCTGCAGCTCATACAGCAGGCACAGCTGTAGTTGAAAACAACACAGCAGCAACTTGTGGTGCAGCAGGTTCTTATGATGAAGTTGTTTACTGTACAGTTTGTAACACAGAAATGTCTCGTGAAACAAAGACAGTAGCAGCTACAGGTGCTCATACAAATGCAGCTCCTGTTCAGGAAAATGTTAAAGACTCAACATGTACAGCTGAAGGTTCATACGAATCAGTAGTTTACTGTACAGTATGTGGCCAGGAAGTAAGCCGTACAACAGAAACAATCGCTAAGAAAGACCATACAGCAGGTGCAGTAGTTGTTGAAAACGAAAAGGCAGCTACATGTACAGCAGAAGGTTCATACGACAATGTAACTTATTGTACAGTATGTAACACAGAACTTAGCCGTAACACAGTTGTAGTTGAAAAGATTGCTCATGCTTATGACGCAGTTGTAACAGCTCCAACATGTACAGCTAAGGGTTACACAACATACACATGTA
>CALBQZ010000170.1 GCA_937899735.1 uncultured Clostridia bacterium
AATAACAAAAAATTTCTAATTTGGAGGTATACTTAATGACTAAAACCACACCCAACAGTCAGAATTTTCCGCAGTTTATGCAGGCTGAAACCGTAAGCGAAGTAAAAGCCGTTCCCAAAACTGAAATTGCAGATTTTCGTTTTAACCCTGCAATCCAAAACAGACCTATGGGAATATTAAATGTTGAAAAAGAAGAAAATGGAGTCGTGCTCACTCTCGGTACAATGGCTCGTCGTGCCATGCTTTCATACACTCATGAAACATCACTTCATTTGTATAAGCCTGCCGACATTACAGTTGAAAAAGTATATCTACACATCAATTTTTGGACAGATGAAATTTTCAGAGTAGTTTTCTCAAAAGACAAGGAAATTATAAATCATTTTGCAGGACTTCCCGAAGATGCTCAAATGCTTATTGCGAAACCAGAAAATGTTGATTTCACCCTCAATGAAACTGACAATGAAATTACTCTCACAACAAGCAAAATTGTTGTTACCATAAACAAAGAAACCACAAGAATTTCTGCTAAATTCATTGACGGCAAAGAGTTTTATGCACAGAAAAAGCAGGATTTCCGTACAGGGGATATTCACGATTTGGCTCTTGCTGATTTAGATGGTGATTACGCTTGTTTTGAGTCACTTGAACTTGAAGCTGACGAAGTAGTTTATGGCTTGGGTGAACGCTTTGACTCCCTTACTCGTAACGGCAGAACAGTTGATTTTCATAACAAAGATGCAGTTGGTACTACAAGCCGTCGTTCATATTTGAATATTCCGTTCTACCTTTCAACCAAGTGTTACGGACTTTTTCTTAATTCAAGTGCAAAGACAGACTGGCAAATCGGCACAACAGATTTAAGTGCATTACAGTTTGCAGTGTTTGATAGTCAGATTGATTATTTTGTAATCGGTGGTAAAACACCAAAAGACATAATCAAGGGTTATTGTACTTTAACAGGCTATTCAAAACTTCCACCACTCTGGAGTTTTGGTCTTTGGATGAGCCGTAACAGTTACGTTTCTTGGGATGTTGTTGACGATGTTGCCAAAAAGGTCCGTGAAAACGATATTCCTTGTGATGTTCTTCACCTTGATACTGCGTGGTTTAATCGTGATTGGAACTGTGATTTGAAATTCTCTCAAGAACGATTCCCAAATCCGAAAGAGAATATTGAACGATACAAAAAAGATGGTTTCAAAATCACTTTGTGGCAATATAATTTCATTCCACCAAATGACGATAACGAACACTATCACGAGGCTGTAAAATATGGCTATCTTTCAAAGGATAAAGACGGCAAACCTTATCAGTTGCCTGACACTTGCCAAGGTAGTTGGGTTAAGGATGTAACTATCGACTTTTCAAACCCTGATGCTTGCAAGTGGTATGCAGATAAAATTAAAGGACTTATTAAAATCGGTGCTGCTGCAGTCAAGACCGACTTTGGTGAGGGTATTGCAGAAGATGCAATTTATCAAAATATTGATGGTAAGCATTTCCACAACCTTTATTCACTTGTATATAACAGCGTGGTTTTTAATGCAACAAAAGAAGCATCAGGTGAAAATATTGTATGGGCTCGTAGTGGTACTGCAGGTAGTCAGCGTTATCCACTTCATTGGGGTGGTGACAGTCAATGCACATTTGAGGCGTTGGCAGGTACACTCAGAGCGGCTTTGTCTTTAGGTTTTAGTGGTATTCCATTCTTCTCACACGATATTGGTGGATTTTTAGGAACACCCACTGACGAGCTTTATGTCCGTTGGGCACAGCTTGGATTATTCTCATCACATTCCCGTTGTCACGGTGTAGGGGACAATAACTATCGTGAGCCTTGGCGTTTCTCAAAAGAGGCTTGTGACATTTTCCGTTATTACGATAAGCTCCGTTATTCACTTATGCCATACATCTATGAGCAAGCTGAAAAATGCACACAAACAGGTCTTCCAATGACAAGAGCATTGTATTTTGAATATCCCGAAGACAGAAATGTAAGGCACATTGACGATGAGTATTTATTCGGTGATAGTCTTCTTGTTGCACCTGTGCTTAAACCATTGAGTAAAACTGATATCCGTGAAATCTATCTTCCAAAAGGCACTTGGTTTGACTATTTCACAAAAGAAAAAATCGAGTCAACAGGAATGTGGATTACAAAAAAAGTCGACCTTAAAACCATGCCAATTTATGTAAAAGAAGGCACAACTCTCAAATACTGTGATGCAAAAGATAATTTACAAAACGGTATGGGCGAAATTGTAAGTATAGAAGAATTTTAATCTTTTGCAAAGTTATATATACAAATTGAAAAGTGCAACGCTGCTCCCTAAAACAACGAATTGTATCAAGTAGCGTAATCAATGTCAAATCAGATACCACTACCCAACAATTTGTGTTGATAGTGGTATCGTTGTTTTACCGTTAAAAACCAAGCATTTAAGCCATATATAAAGCACAAGCGTTGCATTTGGGAAATCCCCACTCCTCTTGCAACGCTTTTTATGTGTTATTAAGTAAATTAGCAGGAAAATCTCTCTAACCTATCGTTAAATTACTGAAAGAATTCGTATTTAGTTGCAAAGTTCGATAAAGCATACTTGAATGATGGTGTCAAAAGTTCGGTGAGGAAATAACAATACAAATTAAGATTACTGTGGAAAATGAGTATCATATAATTGTGACCGCTTTTTCTATTTTTATGTCGTGTTTCTCTATTTTTTTGCACTTGAGTTGCTATTAGACCACTGTTTTGGTAGAATTAAAATGTATAATTGTGTAAAATTTCGAGAGGAGATGAGCTTATGAAATTAGCAATATGTGATGATGAACTAAAGATAAGAAAAGAGATTAAAAAATCTCTATCAAATTATTTTTCTGAAAATTTAATCGATGCAGAAATACACGATTATGAAAACGGTGAAGATTTACTGAATAGCGAAATAAACTTCGATATGGCTTTTCTTGATGTTGAAATGCCTATGTTGGATGGAATTGAAACTGGAAAATCATTAAAGAATAAACATCCAAATATCGTTATTTTTATGATTACAGCTTTTTCAGACTATCTTGATGATGCTTTTGAAATTGGAGCTTACAGATTTTTACAAAAGCCGTTGGACATTCCTCGATTATACCGTTCTTTAGATGCTGCTTTACTTTCGATGTCAAGCAAAGATATTAAACTAATATGTTCAAATAATGAATCTATAGTAATCCCCACAGGCTCAATTGTGTACTGTGAATCATATAAGAGAAAAACCAAAATTGTAACTACAAGTGGTGAATATATCTCTAAAGAGAAAATTGAATATTGGAAGAGAATTCTAAATGAATTAATTTTCTACTCACCACATTCAAGTTTTATCATAAATTTTAACTATATCAAGAGTTTCAATCGCAAATCACTTATATTATCATACTCCAATTCTAATGTTGAAATTTCTATTGCAGCAAAAAGGCAACAAGAATTTAGAAAAAAATTTTTCTTGTATGAAGAAAGGGGGATGTAAGAAATGAGTCAAACGATATTTTATTTGGCTACCTATTTTGTATATGTATTAAATACATTTATTGTATTTTGGTATGGTCATAGATTATTTAAATATAGAAAAGAAACAAAAACAGCATTTTTCGTTTGCTTAATTGTTAACACAATTTTATGATTCTTAATGATATCATTCAGGTCATTCCCTGTAAATGTTATTTCGTCAGTAATTCTATTTACTCTTATGTTTTTGGTTGTTTATGAGTGTGATTGGAAACTGTCCATATTTAACTCTATACTTCTTTGTGCAATTATGGATATTTGCGAATACATTGTAATGTTTATTGTTTCTGCATTTTTTGATATTGCTCTAAATGCAGCAGATAAAGATTTGATTTTATTTGTAGAAGAAACATTTGCATCAAAATTCATTTATTTCACATTTTTAGCCATACTTTCTTCATTTTCAAAGAAAAGAAATGTAAAAGATAGTTGGATGTCATCTATTCTTCTTACTATATTGCCTGCAACAACATTTGTTATCTCCTTGATTCTTCGTTTTCAACACGTAAAATATGTAACAGATGCAAAAACAGATATACTTCTCATAGCCTGTGAAATCTTAATGTTCGTTGCTATCATTGTTGTGTTTTTTGTACATGAAAGAACAATTACATATCAACAAAAAATACATGAAATCGAATTGTCAGAACAAAAGCAAACCATCAACCTTGAATATCTTAATATCCTTGAAAAAAAAGATGAAGAAACAAGAATCTTTGTCCATGATATTCGAAATAATCTTATAAATATCAGTAATCTTACAGATGAAGAAAATGTAAAAAAATATATTCAAGAAATATATGATAAGTCAAATGAAATATCAGTAAAAGCAAAAACGAAGAATAGATTATTAGATGTTATTATCAATAAATATTCTCTCTTGTGCAAAGATAAAAATATACAATTTAGTATTCTCTCATTAAATGAAAATCTTTCCTTTATCAGTGATTATGATATATCAGCTATTCTCGATAATTTATTGAGAAATACTATAGAAAGTGCTGAAAAAGAAAACAATCCATATATAAGCCTGTCATTAGAAAGCGATAATGTGTTCCATAAAATAATTGTTAGAAATAGTTGTTCTGTCCAACCTGTAGAAGACAAAAACAACCTTATTACGACAAAATCCAATAAAAACATTCACGGATATGGTATGAAAAGCGTTATTAAAGCCTTAAAAAATTATAAAGGTGAACTTGAATGGGCATATGATAATAATGAGTTTAAAATTACTATATTAATTCCTGCGTAAATCAAACGGTCTTTATGACCGTTTATTTTTTTGTCACTTTTTTCTACTTTTCTGCATATTGTATTGCTTTTTATAAAAAAACATGTAAAATGTACTTGACAACAATTATACATAATAAGGAGAAAATTATTATGAAAACACCAAACAAGATTTTATCAATTATTCTTACAACAATAATATTATTGTCTACATTTTCTGTTGCTATGTGTGGATTTGCTGCTAGCGAGGATAAATCCGTAATTGATTCAGGTTTCTGTGGATTAAATGGAGATAACCTGAAATGGACTCTTTATAGCGACGGTGAGCTTGTAATAAGCGGAACAGGCGAAATGGATTGGTATAACATAAATGGCGACAAAAATACAAAAAAGTTGGCACCATGGACAAATTATTATGATAATATTGCTGTTATCACAATAGAAGAGGGTGTAACAAGTATCGGTAATGATGCATTTGTAGGTGACAACATTCAGTATCACAAAATTAACATTCCTAAAAGTCTTGAATACTTTGAAGGTAATATTTTTGACCGTACAAGACAGTATCAAACTCCTGGAAAGCATATTGCATTTTGTTATGCCGGTTCTCAATATGACTGGAATTGCGTTAAAAAAATAGGATTCACTCTCGTATATAATGAGCAAACACAGGAAGTTGAAAAAAGGCATATGGACTCATCCTATAATAATAACATTTATTATACAGGCTATCGTGATTATATAGTTTTGTATTTCGACGGAGAAAAGCCTGATGATTTTTGCAAAATAGAAAAAACAACAGTATATGTATCTCACAGTCCAAGAGAAAAAATTGAGCTTTATGCACATTACTATGTTGACGATTGCAATGATTGTGAACTTGTCTGGACAATTGACGGCGATTCAAAATTCATTAAGGGTGATGAAAATAAAACAACTTCGGGAAATGAAGTAACGATTCGTTTTAAAGGTGATACAACAGTTAATTTAAAGATTTTAGCATCAAACGGTGAAATAATTGCAGAGGATGATATTTTCCTTAAATCATCTGTAGATACAAGCTTATCACTTTGGGAAAGACTCGAAAATAGTATTGCTAATACCTTTTATATGTTTTTAGTTATTTTAGGTGTCTTTGGTGGAACATTGGGTTCGATATTCTAAAACACATTCAAGTCAATCAGAATAAGCATTATTTTAAAATACTATCAATCACTTTTATCAATAGGATAATGGAAAAGCTATAAGGTTAATTTAAAAACGAGAAAAGCAGTTGGAAGAAAAAACAAAGATATTGATAAAACAGATTTTCATTTGACTATAGGTATACTGACTGATTTTATTTATTATAAAGTGTTTAGGTCATATAAAAAGCACAAGCGTTGCATTTGGGAACTGTCTCTCCCCTCTTGTAACGCTTTTATGTGTTATTAAGTAAATTATCAGGAAAATCTATCTGACCTATCGTTAAATCACTAAATAATTACAATGTTAAAAAATGTTGAAAAAGATAGATGTTAGTAGTATAATATACTGATAATATAATTTAAACTACGATTTGTTCTTGTTTTGATGTTATATGTGTCACACTATAAAAAGGAGGTTGGTTTTATGCACAAAGTTGACAATGCCGTAATAATGGCAGCTGGTACAGCGAGTAGATTTGCACCATTGTCCTATGAAATGCATAAAGCATTAATTACAGTTAAAGGCGAGGTTTTGATTGAACGACAGATTCGTCAATTAAAAGAAGCCGGAATTTCTGAAATTTATATTGTGACAGGCTATAAAAGTGAACAGTTTGAATATCTTAAAGAAAAATTTGGAGTACATCTCGTTCACAACAGTGAATACCTTGTGAGAAATAACAACTCAAGCATTTATGTTGTGAAAGACATTCTAAAGAACACTTATCTTTGCTCATCTGATAATTATTTCTCTGAAAATCCTTTTGAAAGTGAAGTTGAAGATTGCTATTACGCAGCTGTTTATGCCAACGGTGAAACAAAAGAATGGTGTATGGAATGTGAAGATGACGGGACAATTTCAAAAGTTGAAATTGGTGGCAAAAATGCTTGGTATATGTTGGGTCACACTTTTTGGGATGAAACATTCAGCAAAAAATTTGTTGAAATTTTGGAAGAAGAATATGACAAACCCGAAACAGTTGATTTGCTTTGGGAAAGCATATACATAAATCACATCAATGAACTTAAGATGAAAATACGAAAATATTCTGACAAAGTGGTTTTTGAATTTGATACTTTGGATGAGTTGAGAGAATTTGATAAAACATATGTTGATGATACTCGTTCACTGCTGTTGAAATCCGTGTCAAAAGAACTTGGCTGTAAAGAAAGTGAAATTACGGAAGTTTTATCATACAAAGACAATAACAATGCTGCATCAGGTTTTATGTTTACATATAATCAAGATAAATATAAATATTCATACGCAGAAAGAATACTAAGGAGAGTTTAAAATGGCAAAAGAGATTTTAGTTGAAGATATTCCTAAAATAAAAAATCTTCTCTCTACCGTTTTGGGAAGTGACGACTACGCGGATATTTCACGAATGGGTGGTTTAACAAACCACACCTACAAAATTACTCTTAAAAATGGTGAAGAATATGTTGTTCGTATTCCAGGTGAAGGCACGGAAGAAATGATTGTTCGTAGTGACGAGATGATAAGCACAAAACTTGCCTGTGACCTTGGAATCGACGCAGAGATGTTATATTTCGGCAAAGATGGCTCAAAAGTTACAAGATACATTCCAAATGCAATAACAATGTCATCCGAACTTCTTCATAATGACAAGCACATTAAACAAGTTGCAGACATCTTCAAAAAACTTCATTCTTGTGGAATTGATACTGGCGTGCCTTTTGAAGTTTTTGAAATGGCTGAGGGATATGAAAAAATCATATTCGAAAAAAATGTTTCTATGTTTGATGACTATGCAGAAAAAAAGGCAGAAGTTATGCAAATCAAAAATGAAGTTGACTCAACAACAGAAATCAAAAAGGTTCCCTGTCACAATGACTCTCTCTGTGAAAACTGGGTTGAGGGTGATGGAAGAATGTATCTTATCGACTGGGAATATGCAGGAATGAACGATGGCATGTGGGATGTTGCCGATGTATCTATTGAAGCAGTATTCGATGAAGAATACGATACAAAACTTTTAACAGCATATTTAGGGCATGAGCCTAGTGTTATTGACAGAAAGCATTTTCTTGCCAACAAAATCTATGTTGACTATTTGTGGACACTTTGGGCAAAGGCTCGAGTTCCTTACGATGGACAACCAATGGAAGATTGGGCACAAGAAAGATACGCAAGACTTAAAGGCTTTATTGAAGATTATAAAAAATTATAGTTTGTTCTGGAGGAATTAGTATGATATCAGGTATTATAGCAGGTATTACGTGGGCTATTGAAACAATCGTTCTTGGTTATGCATTGGGTATGACTCCATTCTTTACAACAGAGCAAGCAATCTTCTTAGCACCATTCGTAAGCACATTCTTACATGATGGATTTTCAGCAATCTGGGCAACAATTTACAATGCTATTAAAGGAAATTCAAAGAATGTCTGGAAAGCATTCAAGACAAAGAGCGGAAAATTCGTAGTTCTCGCCGCGGTTATCGGTGGACCTATCGGTATGACTGGTTATGTTATGTCGGTTAATTATATGGGAGCATCAATCGGTGCAGTCGCATCTGCGGTTTTCCCAGCAATAGGTGCAGTTCTTGCATTCATTTTCCTTAAAGAGAAAATGAAATGGCATCAATGGATATTCCTTATTGCAACACTTCTCGGTGTATATGGTCTTTACTATTCGCCGGAAATGAATGTTACCAACTATGCTCTTGGTATTCTCGGTGCACTTATGTGCTCATTTGGTTGGGGTATTGAAGCAGTTATTCTTGCAAAATCACTTACTGACCCTGAAGTTACTGATGAATATGCTCTTCAAATTCGTCAGACAACATCAGCAATTACTTATGGTGTAATTCTTTTACCTGCAATTTCTTTAATCAAGGGTTGGGAAATCACAGAAAGTTGGAACTTTATTGGAACTCTCTTTACAAAAGAAGCACCTTGGTTGATTCCAACAATTGCAGCCGCAGGTTTAGCAGCAACAGTTTCATACCTTTTCTATTACAAGGCTATCGCTCAAATTGGTGCATCAAAGGCAATGGGTCTTAATGTTACTTATGGTGCGTGGGCAGTTATTATTACAGCAATTATAACAAAGACAATGCCAAGTGCAATCGCAATTGTTTGTACCGTTGTTGTTTTAGTATGTAGCATTTTCGCAGCTGCTGATATTAAAGAGATTTTCAAGAAAAGCAAGTAACCAAATCACATATAATAAATGAGGGAGAAATGAACTATGCTTATGTATATTGACCCTGGTACGGGTAGTATGCTTTTCACCATTCTTATTGGTGTGCTTGGAGCAGCATTTTATTCTTTGAGGATGCTTTGGATTAAACTACGATTTAAATTGGGAAGTGGAAAAGTCGAAGCAGATTTAAAAGGATTACCTTTTGTAATTTTTGCAGACGATAAGAGATATTGGTCAATATTTGAGCCTATTTGTCGTGAATTAGATAAACGAGGTAAAGATGTTGTATATATGACAGCATCTAAAGACGACCCTGCTCTTAAAAACACCTTTGATCATATCAAGGCTGAATATGTAGGTAATGAAAATAAGGCTTTTGCACGCCTTAATTTCTTAAAAGCGACTATTGTACTTTCAACTACTCCCGGACTTGATGTTTATCAGTGGAAACGTTCAAAAGAAGTAAAATACTATGTTCATATTCCTCATGCAGCAAGTGAAATCACTCTTTACAGAATGTTTGGTATTGATTATTATGATGCAATTCTTCTCTCTGGCGAATATCAAGCTCAAGATATCAGAAATCTTGAAAAGCTTCGTAATTTACCACAGAAAGAACTTGTAAAAGTCGGTATTCCTTATATGGACAAAATGATTGCAAGACTTGAAAAAGAGGGTCCTGCACCAAACCACGAAAAAACTGTGCTTCTTGCACCATCATGGGGACAAAGTGCAATCTTCAGTGTTTATGGCAGCAAAATTCTTGATGTTTTACTTGCAACAGGTTATCACATTATTGTCCGTCCACATCCACAGTCATTTAAATCTGAAAAAGAAATGTTGGACAAGTTAATGGCGGACTATCCTGAATCAAAGCAACTTGAATGGAATAGAGATACTGATAATTTTGACGTTCTTCGTCGTTCAGATATTCTTATTTCTGATTTCTCCGGTGTTATTTTTGATTTCTCTTTGATTTACGATAAACCTGTGATTTATACAAATCCTAGTTTTGATGTAAGTCTTTACGATGCTTGGTGGCTTGATACCCCATTATGGACAACTACAGCTCTTCCCAGACTTGGTCGTGAACTTACAGAAGAAAATATGAACAATCTTAAAGATTTGATTGATACTTGTCTTACCGACTCACAATATATTGAAGGACGTCGTCAGGTTAAGGCAGAAACATGGGAACATGTTGGCGAGGGTGCTGTGCGTACAGCAGACTACTTGATCAACAAATATGAAGAATTAACAACTAATAAGGAGGGAAAATAATATGACATTCTTTGAAATATTAGGAACTATATTTATTGGCCCTCTTAAATTAATATTTGAAATTATCTATAGTTTAGCTTATAGATTTGTAGGCAATCCCGGACTTTCAATTATCTTTTTAAGCCTTGTAATGAACATTCTTGTTCTTCCTTTGTATCGTCAGGCTGATGCTATGCAGGAAGCTTCTCGCGATATTGAGAACAAGCTAAGCAAAGGTGTTGCACACATCAAGAAAACTTTCAGTGGTGACGAAAGAATGATGATTCTTCAGACCTATTATCGTCAGAATCATTACAAACCAACTGATGCGTTGCACGGCTCTGTTTCACTGCTTCTTGAAATTCCCTTCTTTATGGCTGCATATCAGTTTTTGTCACATCTTGAAATCCTTAACGGAACATCTTTTGGTCCAATCAAAGATTTGAGTCTTCCTGACGGACTTATCACAATCGGTGATTTTTCAATTAACCTTTTGCCGATTTTAATGACAGCCGTTAATGTTATTTCAAGTGCTTTGTACCTTAAAGGTTTTCCAATGAAGACAAAAGTTCAGTTGTATGCAATGGCTGGTTTCTTCCTTGTATTCCTTTACACATCCCCTGCAGGACTTGTATTCTACTGGACTCTTAACAATGTATTCTCACTTGTTAAAACAATTTTCTACAAAATTAAGAATCCACAGAAGGTTCTAAGAATACTTACAGCCATTATCGGTGTGGCAGCAATCGTATTTGGTGGATTTATATATGATAATCCGTCAATAAAGAAAAAAGTATTTTTAATTGGTATTGGAGTTATTCTTCTTGTGCCATTATTTATGCCAGTTCTCAAAAAAGCATTTGCAGGAAAATTCAGGGCTGTTGAGGCAAAACCAAATCGCAAATTCTATATTGCTGGAGCAATGTATCTTACTGCACTTGTTGGACTTTTAATTCCTACAACATTTATTTCTGCCTCTCCTCAGGAATTTGTAGATGTAACATTTTTCCACAACCCATTGTGGTATGTTGTAAGTTCAGTATGTCTTGCAGCTGGTACTTTCCTTGTGTGGATGAGTGTTTTCTACTGGCTTGCAAATCCAAAGGGTAAAGTAATTTTTGAAGCACTTGTAGGAATAATGTGCGTTGCCATGACTGTTAACTATATGTTCTTTGGCACAAAATTAGGCAATATTTCCGCAACCCTGCAATATGACGATGGAATGTCATTTGCAATGAAAGAACAGCTTATCAATCTTGCTGTTATCGGTATAATTGCATTAGTAGTGTATTTCTTAATCAAAAATTGGAAATCTGCCGTTGCATCAATCCTCATAATTGCGTTTTTAGCACTCAGCGGAATGTCCGTTTTCCATATAAACACAATCAAAACCTCCGTCAATCGTATTTCAGCTGAAAGCCTTGAATCGGGTGAAATGCCAACATTTACCTTAAGCAAAACAGGTGACAATGTAGTTGTATTGATGATTGATAGATTTATGAGTATTTATTTGCCTTACATCTTGAATGAAAGACCTGACGTGGCTCAACAATTTGAAGGTTTCACATATTATTCAAATACAATATCACATGGTTCAAGAACAAATTTTGGCACTCCAGCTGTATTTGGCGGATATGAATACACACCTGTTGAAATGAATAAAAGAAATACTGAAAGTTTGGCAGCAAAGCAAACAGAAGCAGTTAAGGTTATGCCATCTATTTTCTGGCAGAATGGCTATGATGTTACAATATTTGACCCGACATATATCAACTATGATTTTGTGCCTGATTTTTCAGTCTATGAAGACTATCCAGGTATTGATGCTTATGTAACTAAAGGTGCTTTTAGTAGTGTTAAGCAAAAAGAAGCTGTAATATCAAATAACCATAGAAATTTCTTTAGTTTTAGCATTATGAAGACAATGCCATTATTTATGCAAACCAATATTTACGATAATGGTAATTATTTGCAGATTCGTACAAAATCTGAAGAAGTCGTTTCTTCAGTTCAAACAGCAGATACTCCATCAACAGCTGTTGGCGTTAATTCATTGTTTATGCAAGCATATAACGTGTTAGAAAACATGAGTAACATTACAAAAATAACTGAAGAAGATAAAAACACATTTTTAATGATGACAAACGATACAACGCATGACCCAATGCTTCTTCAAATGCCTGAATGTGTACCATCAGCAACTGTTGACAACACAGAATATGATAAAAACTATGCGGGGAGTTATGTTGTTAATGGTGTTGAATTAAAGATGGAAACAACAAAACAACGTGCTCACTACCAATCTCACATGGCAGCTTGCATTCAATTGGGCAAATGGTTTGATTATCTTAGAGAAAATGACGTTTTTGATAACACAAAGATTATTATCGTTGCTGACCATGGTCACAATTTGTTACAAATGGAATCTTTAACTTTTGCGACTGGTGATGATTATAGAAAAGATATCGAGTTTTATTATCCCGTTTTGTTAGTTAAAGATTTTAATAGTAAAGAGTTTACAGTATCTTCTGAATTTATGACTAATGCTGATGTTCCTACATTGGCAATGAATGGTCTCATTGATAATCCAATTAACCCATTTACTGGTAAAGAAATTAACAATAATGAAAAAACAGCCCATGACCAGATTATAATATTATCAGAGTTGTGGGATATAAAAGTAAATAATGGTAATACTTTCAAACCATCAAAATGGGCCAGTGTTAAGGATAATCTGTGGGATAAAAACAATTGGACATTCTATGATGAAGAAATCGTCTTGGACGAACATAAATTGCCAAGCTCAAACAGGTAATGCAACGCTTGGTACAAAAATGAATAGGTCCCATTTTTTGAACTCCCCTGAAACGGAGACAAGAATTGGGACCTTTATATTTTATAATCGTTTCTTAAACTCTGTTTCGATTTGAAGCGTAGTTTTCATGTTTAATTTTCTGTGTGGACGTTCTTCATTATAAAAATGTATGTATTCTTCCATTACAACCTTTAATTCTTCTGATGAATTATATAAATTATGATAAATCGCTTCTTTCTTTAATGTGTGGAAAAATGACTCGCAAACAGAATTATCATATGGCTTTCCTGGAGTTGAAAAAGACTGTTTAACATTTTTGCTTTTCAGGTACTGTCTGAAAATATAAGAAGTGTATTGAACCCCTTGGTCGCTATGCAACATTAAATTTTTAGGCTTTTGTATGTTATTTGATAAAGTTCTTGACAAAGTGAAAAATTCCTCCTACAATAATTATAGAACATTTGTTCTATAAGGAGGTTTTAATATAAACAATTTATTTACTAAAGCAAGAGATGATAGTTTTTCACCTGAAATTAAGCCGAGTATAACATTCAAAAAATGGTACACATTTTTAGATGAAAAGACCTGTGTTGCTTGTGCAGAAAATCACAATAAAATATTGGCACTGAATGATACAATATCACAAAAGCCACCATTACATTTCCATTGTAGATGCGCTCTTGAAAAACTTGGAGCTATTGAAGCAGGTGGAGCTACTCATAACAAAACCAATGGTGCTGATTATTGGTTGAAATATTATGGCAAATTACCTGAATATTATATTTCTCCAGAACAATTAGGTGAGCTGGGTTGGAATTTTGGAGACAGACCATCTCAATATATTTCTGGCAGAATGTTGGGTGGAGGGGTTTACGACAACAAAGACGGACTCTTGCCTGAAAAGGTTGGTCGCACCTGGTATGAAGCAGATATAAATTACACCCCTGGTCGAAGAAACCTACATCGCATTGTATGGTCAAGTGATGGATTAATTTCTGTTACATATGACCATTATCATACATTCTATGAAATTGTTTAAGGAGGATAAATATGAAAGACATAAAGAAAGCTATTATTGATTTAACCGATTGCAAATATATTATGGATTTCCATGAGCGAATCAGAGTTTCACTTGATTTCCCTGAAGGATACGGTAAAAACTGGTCTGCTTTCTGGGATATGATAAATCGTGATTGCCAATATAATTATGTAATAGTAAAAGGTAGCAATACTGTCGCAAAAGAATTAAAAAAATCAGTTGAAATTATGCGAGAGTTAATGGAAAAGAATAAACAATACTGGAAAGACAAATGCCCCTTTGATTACGAGTTTATTGACTAATTATGTTGAACATAACTGTACAAAAAAACAACTGCAACGCTATCTCAAAAACGACGAATTGTATTAAATAGCGTAGTCAATGCCAAATCAGATACCACTATTGATACAATT
>CALBQZ010000171.1 GCA_937899735.1 uncultured Clostridia bacterium
AAAAGAATTTCATTTTGTTTTCATCAAAATCCATTTCATACACTATACCGTTTTCGGCAACGCATTTTGCCTCATTCTCAATACCGCTTTTTTTCAAAACAATGCCGTTAAGAACGTATTCAATGTTCTCTCCTTTAATTGCGTTACCAAGTATGATTATACCGTTCATAATTGCAAAACAGTTGTTAGGAAGCGAAATATCAGAACTGTTTTTTACGCCGTTTATTGTTACTATCTTTCTGTTTTTTGCTACATTGAATTGACACGCAACTGCGTTAAGAGGAATTTTAGAAAACATCTCCATGAATTCAGGCGAAGGATATTCAGGTAAAATCAACACCGCAACTGCATTGATGGATTTTATCCCATTTAATGCTTCAGGAGTGTAGTCTCGTAAATCTAAAACCGGTTGAGCATTGATAACTTGTTTTCTTTTAAAAATATTTTTAAACATAATTTTAACCACCTTTCACTATATAAGACGAGAAAAATGCTCAAAGTGTCTATAAAAATTTTAAAATATTTTTCCATTCATTAATCAAGCGTTCAATCCCCCACCCTGCGTTTGCCGGAGATGTTGACGGGAGACATATTGCATCTCTGTTTATTGAGTTACGAATGTATTTATTATAATACTTTTCAGCAGTTTTGCCGTTGACGAATATTTGTTTTATATCTGCATTATTAAGGATTTGGATCAAATCATTAGCAACAACATTTTTAATTGAACTGTCAGAACTACCTGTAATATCGCAAGATGCAATAACATCCCATAAAGCAATATTATTTGATAATAAAAAGTTCTTTTTCTCGTAAATAGTTATAGGTGTTACTTGTCCCAAAACTGTGGAAATTACTTTCCAGAATCTGTTTTGCGGATGTCCATAGAAAAACATCTGCTCGCGTGATTTCACCGACGGGAAACTGCCAAGAATAAGTATCTTTGAGTTTTTATCATATAAGGGTGGAAACGGATGCTGTGGCATAATTATTTCTCTCTTTCAAATTTATAGTACATTTCTTGTGCTTTTGGAATAAAGCCAAGTTTTTCGTATAAAGCTATTGCTCTTGGGTTATTTGAAAGAACATCAAGATTTATAAAACTACATCCCTGTGCTTTTGCCCAATCCTTTGCAGAATTCATAAGAGCAGTACCAAAACCTTTACCACGATGATTTTCAGTTACGATTAAATCCATTATGAAACAATACTTATTTGGAACAATAAACTGAAAATCGGGTCTTTGCTTTGCTTGAAGAAGAATAAAGCCGACCACCTTGCCATCATTATCATAAACAAGAATGTCAGAATCTTCATTAGTAATTGTTTTTTCAATGAATTCTGTGCTTTGGTTGCCCACTTTTATAAAGTCGGGAATCAGTTCTGACATTTCCTTGAATTGTTCTCTATAAAGTATTGATACTGAAGAAATATCAGATAAAGTTGCAATTCTAACCATATTCTTATTCATCCCCTTCAGTAATTACGCAGATTTTCAATATTATTAATATATTCGTCTGCTTCCTCTCTCGACTTAAAAATTATCACTTGATTTTCTGCTTTATATTTATCAATCAATTCATAGATATATGGTAATGTATCTTTAGGGAATTCTTCTATAAACTGCTTGAATTCTGGGTCTAATTCTGTTTCTATCCAAGGCAAGTCATATCTGCTTTTACCAATTCTTTCAGTTGCCCCTTGAATGCAAACCTGTATTGGTAAATCAAAAAGAAAAACAGTATCACATTCTTTGAGTCGAATTTCTATTGTTCTTTTATAATTACCATCAATTATCCATTCAGGTTCAGCAAATATTTCTGCAATTCTTTTGTCAAAATCTTCTCTTGGAATATGAGTTTTATCAGGTTTATGCCATATAGCATCAAGATGATGCAAAGGTAATCCAATACATCTATTAAGTTTTTCTGAAAACGTTGTTTTTCCACTTCCCGGACAACCAATAACAATAACTTTTTTCATAACTACACCAATTATAAACAGCAAAGCATCTCAAAAAAAAGAGATGCTTTTAAATCACTTAATTACTTTGTCAAATAGTAAGTTAACACCTTTTTCGGCAGTTTTAGCAACTTTATCAACCGATAACTTCTTTTTTTCCTTAATAGGTTGACCATATTTTTTTGTCATTTTTCCTGCTTTAGACAAAATAATTCCCATTGTTGTTGCTGCACCCAAATAAGCAATTAAATATCCGTTTTTCATGTCTTATCACCATCTTTTTCCATAATGGGTATTATACTACCAATATCTTTTAAAGGTTTACCTTTAATATCAATATAACTTACACCATTATCATACAGGAAATTTTTAATTTTGTCAAAGTCTGAATGCATTGACAAATCTCCATTAAACAATAACAAATCTTTATCAATCAAACCACAACAGCCACCAATAAAGCCATAATCGTATTTATCAATCTTCACACTGCCTTTTTCAACAAGTAATGATTTTATATCATCATACTGTAAAAGGCTGTTAAAAATTGAAATATCGTCAGTTATGACTGTATTATACTTACAGATACAAACAGAACATTTTGAATAGCCTTGTTTAACGTCTATAATCTGTTTATCCGGTAAAAATCCTGTTACATCATCGGTTAAAATTGACTTATTACAGATAATATAATCACCAATGTCAGCAAAGTTTAATATACAATCATTTGGGTATGGAGATTTAATATTATCAACAATAACATATTTCCCGTCATTATCTTTTATAAAGTTACAAAGTTCTATCTGATTTTTATCAACCAAAAATGTCGAATTCCCAACATAATTTGCTAATATATCCGCATGTTTGCTCACAGGAGTGTCTAAAAGACGATTTTCACATACATCTATAACTTTTATAGAAAACTTATCAAAAGCTTTTTTTAGAGCCTTGTCGTCAACATATGAAAATACTGACGTAACCTTTTTAGTCGGAAGATTAGGATTATCTAAAAACTTTTCTTTCAACTCATAATCGCCTCAAATGCTTGTCTAATATTTTTAGCTGGTACAATCTCAATTTCATTGAAAAGATATTTTGGTAATTTTGAGTAATTGTGATATGGAATAACACATTTTTCAAAGCCTAGTTTTGCCGCCTCTTTGATTCTTTGTTCACAGGAGTTTACTGAACGAATCTCCCCTGCCAACCCAATTTCACCAAATGCAAGTGTTTTTTCTGGAACTACAACATCTTTAAGACTGGACACAATAGCTAAAGCAATTGATAAGTCAGCCGCAGTTTCATCAATATGAAGTCCACCAATAACATTTGTGTAACAATCCATATTTCCGAGGAAATATCCACATCTTTTTTCAAGGACAGCAATTAACATTGCCATTCTGTTATATTCAACACCCGTTGCCATTCTTCGTGGATTACCGAAACCGCTTGGAGTAACAAGACTTTGTACTTCTGCAAGAATCGGTCTAGAACCCTCCATAAGACATGCAACACAAGTTCCTGAAACATTCTGTGGCTTACCTGAAATAAGCATTAATGAAGGGTTTTCAACTTCACAGAGTCCATTATCAAGCATTTCAAATACTCCGATTTCATTTGTAGAACCATAACGGTTTTTAACTGCTCTCAAAATACGATATGATGTATTTCTGTCTCCTTCAAAATAAAGAACACAGTCAACAATATGTTCAAGGACTTTAGGACCTGCAATATTTCCATCTTTATTGACATGACCTACAAGGAAAACGGGAATGTTTGATGCTTTTGCAGTTCTTGTAAATAAATTTGTAGATTCTCGTACCTGAGTAACACTTCCAGGTGATGAGTTTAACTCACTTATTTCCATTGTCTGAATTGAGTCAATAATTACAATATCAGGTTTTTCTGCATAAATATACTCACAAATATATTGTGCATCTGTTTCAGAAAGTATAGAAAGATTTGTAGTTGAAACATTAAGTCTTGAGGCTCTGAGTTTAATCTGATGAGCAGATTCTTCTCCTGAAACATACAGAATCTTCAATCCTTCACCTAAATACTCGCAAATCTGCAAAAGAATAGTTGATTTACCAATACCAGGGTCACCGCTTAAAAGTACAACCGAGCCTTTAACAAGACCACCACCAAGAACACGATTAAGTTCTTTTAGACCTGTGTTGTATCTGTGACCTGTATCTGCAGTAATCTCTTTAAGTGGATATGCCTTACTTCTATTTGAACCTATAAGACTTTTACTTGTTAATTTTTCCTTAGTGACAGTTATAACTTCCTCATTGAGTGTATTCCATTCATTACAACCCGGACATTGTCCAAGCCAACGAGGTGTTTCATAACCACATTCACTACAAATATATACTGATTTAGATTTCTGAGCCATTTTTGACCTCCGAAATATTATAATTTATTATTCCAAAAGCGATTGATATCGCCATTTTTTCCTGATATTCTTTATTCTTCAATTTAGATAATTCTTCAATATTTGAGATAAAACCACACTCAACCATAACAGCAGGTTTTGTAGCATTATATAGCAAATAAATATCTGTACCGGATTTTTTTATAACGCGTTTATTATCAGTTTGTAATTGACTTGAAATTGATTTTTGAATAAAATCAGCTAAAATCTTACTGTTCGTATTATTAGATGAATAAAAAGTTTGTGCACCGTAAATACGTGTATCATTAAATTTGTTCTGATGAATGCTTATATACAAACAATTTTCATACTTATTCATTATAGCAAAACGATTTTTAATATCAGATACTTTTCGTTGTCGAATCGTATTGCCGCTTGAATGAATTGCAGTATCAGTTTTACGAATAAGTAGCGTTTCATAACCTATAATTGATAATACGTCATTAAGTTTTAAAGCGATTTCCAAGTTTAGATTCTTTTCAACAGTACCATCATTTGCAACTGCCCCACCATCTTCTCCACCATGACCTGCATCTATAATTATTATTGGAAAATCATTTTGAATGACAATTTTGGAAGATGCTTTTTCAATTCTGCAATATAAAATGCTTAACACAAGAACAATAGATGCCAAAATAACAGAAATATACTTTTTCATATAACCACCCATAAATTATATGGGTTTAAACTTTCTAATATAATTTTACATTAATAATATTTATTTTACAAGTAAAAAAATAAAGCGTACAGCATAAACTGTACGCTTTTATGGACTTTTAAAGAAATTACATCATGCTAGCAATTTCTGCAGCAAAGTTGTCTTCTTTCTTTTCAATTCCTTCGCCTTTTTCGAAACGAACAAAGCTTGTAACTTTAATGTCAGCACCAAGAGCCTTAGCAACTGAATTTACATAGCCATTAACTGCACCTTCGAAAAGGTCTGAACGAACAAATTCCTGACAAAGAAGGCAATTTTCTTTGTAGTATTTACCGATTTTACCTTCAACAATCTTTGCAAGAACCTGTTCTGGCTTGTTAGCCATTTTAGGGTCTTCTTTCATCTGAGCAATGAGGATTGCTTTTTCTTTTTCAAGAACTTCAGCAGGAACACTTGCTTCGTCAAGATAGCTTGGATTCATAGCTGCAATCTGCATTGCAACGTTTTTGCCCATTGCATCAAATTCTGCTTTTGCTGCTGTTGCATCATCAACATCGAATGCCACAAGAACACCAACAGTACCACCTGCGTGGATATATGTTGCTGTGTGACCTTCAACAAGAGCGAATCTACGAACTTTCATATTTTCGCGAAGAGCAAGGAATACTTCCTGAACTTCTTCTTCAACAGTTTTGTCAGAATCAACTGCTTTAGTAGCAAGAAGAGCATCAACATCAGCTGGTTTAGCAGCAACAACTGTTTTTGCAACCTTGCTTGAAAGGTTAACGAATGGTTCACCCTTTGCAACGAAGTCTGTTTCACAGTTAATTTCAACAAGAGCACCTGCAGTTGCGTCACTATAAGCAGCAACAACACCTTCTGCAGCTACACGGCTTGCTTTCTTAGCAGCAGAAGCAAGACCTTTTTCTCTAAGAATATCAACAGCCTTGTCCATATCGCCATCAGCTTCAACAAGAGCTTTTTTACAATCCATCATACCTACGCCTGTCTTCTCACGAAGAGCCTGTACGTCTTTTGCTGTAAATGCCATTTTCTTTTCCTCCAATTTATATGGTTTTAAGAATAGCCCGTAACTTTTATGCCACGGGCTATAAATTCAATAATTACTCAGCAACTTCTTCTGCTACTGCTTCTTCAGCTTCAGCAGAAACTTCCATCTGCTCACCCTGTCTGCCTTCAATAACAGCATCAGCCATCGCACCTGCAATAAGTTTTACTGCACGGATAGCGTCGTCGTTACCAGGGATAACATAGTCAACATCATCTGGGTCACAGTTTGTGTCAACGATAGCGATTACAGGAATACCAAGTTTCTTGGCTTCTGCAACTGCAATCTTTTCTTTTCTTGGGTCAACGATGAACATAGCAGCAGGCTGCTTCTTCATTTCTGTGATACCACCAATGTACTTTTCAAGTTTTTCGATTTCAAGTTCATACTTAGCAACTTCTTTTTTAGGAAGAAGGTCAAATGTTCCATCTTCTTTCATAGCCTGAAGCTGAGCAAGTCTCTTGATTCTCTGCTTGATTGTTGTGAAGTTTGTAAGCATACCGCCGAGCCAACGAGCATTAACGAATGGCATACCACAACGCATAGCCTCTTCCTTAACTGAGCTCTGAGCCTGCTTCTTTGTGCCTACAAAAAGAACTTCGC
>CALBQZ010000172.1 GCA_937899735.1 uncultured Clostridia bacterium
GTTTTAATGAGAGACGAGAACTCTTCGTCCATGTGCGACGGTTTGCCGAAGGCAGAGGAGCACGGACATATAATAGGATTTTGCGAAGCAAAGACAAGGCGTAGCCTTGTCGAGTCTCTCCTTCTGCGCCAAAGAATAACCGTCATTCTGATACAATGGAATGACGGTTATTTTATACCTAAAATTGGAGTTTTGAGAACTTTTTAGGAGAGAATTCTCTAAATTGACAGTTTTAATCTATTTCAAATCGTTAAAAGACAAGAAATCGTTTAATTATAACCATAATCGTTGATTTAGTGGGGTAATCGTTAAATTACAGCCAGTAATCGTTGAAATATAGTTGTTCCTATGGTATGATTTAAATAAGGAGGGGAGATTGTGGATAACTGCCTATTATCTGAATTAGAGCGTACTTTTAAAAAGTGTTCCGATTGCTTACTGCATCCTGATTACATTGCCAATCTAAACAAGCTAAACAATATAGAACTATCACAAGAACTTATTGATTATCTGTGCGATAAAGCTACTTTAAAAAATCATATCTGGGAAATACGATTCGATCATCTTCGCATTCTGTTACTCAATCCCTCTGCAAAAGCATTTGATCTGAAAGAGTTTTATTTTGAAAATTTGAAAAAATGTCGCAGACTTGCAATGAAGATTTTTTATATTCGTGGATATGCAATTTATGCTTCAGAGGAAGAATTGAATCCGGTAATGGAGAAATTCCGAAAAAACCTCGAAAAGAATCACGACTATATTGACTATAACTACGTGTTGTCGGTTGCAGGAATTCCGTATCTTGCAGACACATATGGGTATGATTGCTTTGTGAGAACTCTTGAAAAGGCGGAGGAAGAACATCAAAGAATCGACCCGTTGCTCCGAGGATACTTCACATTAAACATGAATCTTGAGCAAGTTGATCTTCTGTCTATTGAGGAAGTTAGGCGGCGCTCAGAGCATTTTTTGGAAAAATGCCGAAACAAGAACTGATTTTCCATATTTGCCCCCCTCCAGCGTAAAACGCACCCCCTAAAATGACTTTGCACCCCCTTTGCTCAAAAGGGGGTGCATTTGTATCAAAATTAGGGTTCGTCTTCAATAAAACCCATACATCTTTTTGATGTGTGGGTTTTATTCGTTGTATTAAGTTTTAATGAGAGACGAGAACTCTTCGTCCATGTGCGACGGTTTGCCGAAGGCAGTTTTACCTTGATTATATTTTTATTGTTTGTTATAATGTGAAAAAGAGGTGTTATTATGAATAAAAAGGTTTATACAAGAGGTATGGTAAGTCAATGTTGGTATAATTTTACTGAAGCTCTTGCTATGGTTGCTACTTATCGTCCTGTTCCTAAAAATGTTACATATTCAAAAATGTTTTATGGTGACAAAAAGTTAAACTATATAAATACTTTTAGCAGAGATGATTTAACGGATACAAAGAAGCCATTATTCCTTTATATTCACGGTGGTGGTTGGATTTCAGGTATTACTGAAATGAGGAATCCATATATCGCAAACTGGGCAGAATTAGGCTTTTACTGTGCTTCTGTCAGTTATTCCTATGCTCCGCAAGAGGTTTTCCCAACACAGATTAAAGAAATCTTTACTGCTATTGATTACATAATCGACCACGCCGAGGGGCTTAACATAGATACTGAAAATGTTGTTATTGCAGGTGAAAGCGCAGGAGGATACTATATCACTTTTGTTTCACATTGTCTTTCACACCCTGAAGTTCTTGAACAGTTGGGAATTAAATTCAGAAATGCTGACAAATTCAAAATCAAGGTGCTTGTTTCACATTGTGGATGCTTTAATCTTCAAAGTCTTGTTGACGAGAAAAAGGAGCAGTCCAAATTTCCTGACATCCGATTGATGGCAAGTACATTTATTGGAAAAAGCCTTGAAGAAACCCGAAAATTTTTGGCTTCAGGAGATGGCAAATTGGCTATTCCTGTATTTGACAGTTCCTTCCCACCAAGTTTTCTTATTTGGGCAACTAAGGACTATTTAAGATACGAGACTTTTGACTTGAGTGAAGAATTTACAAAGCTTGGGGTTACACATAAAACATATAAGGCAGACGGGAAAATTGCTGCTCATGCCTGGTCAATTGCTACCATATTCAAAGAATCAAAAGATTGCCTTAAGGAAACCATTGACTTTGTTCTACCCTATTTACCTGATTATTTCGCAAAGTAAATCACGAAAAAGAAGGACGGTTTTAACACCGTCCTTTAATTTTTAGTCTTCCATTGCAAAAACAGCTTCGTCAAGACACATTCTCAATGATTTTGACTTAATTCCTCTATTTATTGCTTTGAAGTCTTTTTTGTCCTTGCAGCTCATTATTCTCTTACTTGTAAGTACTTTTTTCATATTGTTACCGTTAAGGTGAATAAGACAATCAAGTGCACGTTCATTAACAGGCTTATTCTTCTTTCCTACAACACCTGCAACTGTGATAATAATTTTATCAGCCACACTTACATTATGGAGTGTAAATGTGTTTTTAACAACATTTACAGGAGTGTAAAGACCATTAATCATAACATTCACTTCATCAAACGATGCAATATCTTTAAACTCGATAGTATAGTTTCTCTGTGCAGGAATACAGCTGATGGCAGTACCACCGTTAATCTTAAAGCTAACAATATTGCCACCTTCGCTGACAGTCATCTTTGTAATTGAATACTCACCTGTCTTGTATTTGCCACTTTCACCGTCGTCTTCATAGAAATCAACGGAATTGTTACCACGGTAAATATCAATTTTAAGGTTTTCAGGACATCCCCAACCATTACCTTCATCAAGTGAAGTCTGGATAATTGCACCTTCTTTAGCAAGAACAGGAATTGTGTTAATTGGGCTGTTGATAACAACCTTTTGTCCACCTTGATAAATCTTACCATCAAAGATATTTGTCCATCTTCCCTCCGGCAACCACATTTTTGTTGATGCCATCTTTGTTTTTGAATCGAGTTTTGTAGTAACAGGAGCAACCAGAAGTTCCGAACCGAAGAAATACTCGTTTCCGTATTCAAAGCTTTCTTTGTTGTCAGGATATGTATAATACAAAGGTTCGCAGAGTGCTCTACCATCTTTGAATGTACGATAGTTCATTGAATAGATATACGGAATCATTCTGTGACGGAGTCGGAGATATTCTGTACCAAGAGTTTCTGCTTCCCAAGAGAAGTTCCAAGGTTCTTTGCCAAGAACATCAAGACTTGTTGAATGAAGTCTTAAAATTGGTAAGAAAACTGCAAGTTGCAACCAACGGATGTAGAGTTCATCGTCGTGCTCACCCATCATATGTCCACCGATATCATGGCTCCACCAAGTATAACCACAGTTTGCAGCATTCGCTGTGAAATATGGTTGGAAATCAAGAACCTTCCAGTTAATTGCAGTGTCACCTGAGAAACCAAGTGGATAACGATGTGAACCGATTCCCGCATAACGCGAAAGAATCATAGGTCTTCTGTTTTCACGGTCTGTATCGAGATAATGATAATGGTTAAGAAGCCATAATGGGTCAAGACCTGCTTTTTTACTCTTTGTACCCTGTTGCCAGTCAATCCACCAGAAATCAACGCCAAGATTTTCATAAGGATGATGAAGAATATCGAAATATGCATTGACAAATTTCTTATCTGTTAAGTCAAACTCAACTGTTTCTCCCTTAGTTTTGTCAACACCCATAGCATCTGCCATTTCTTCGTACATATCTTCAAAAGCACGTACACCATCAGCAGGATGTAGATTAAGAGTAACCTTAAGTCCCATATCATGAAGCTTTTTAAGAAATGCCTTATAATCAGGGAAAAGCTCAGTATTCCAGCTATATCCTGTCCAGCCACTATTGAGAATATTGCTTGACTTATATTTCTTATTGAATTGCTTTTTAAGGTCAACCCAATGCCAGTCCATATCGACAGTTGCAATAGTGAGAGGGATATTACGGTCAGCGAATTCAACCATCAAATCCTCATACTCTTTCTGTGTGTATGCTCTATAACGGCTCCACCAGTTACCCAAAGCGTATCTTGGCACAAGTGGTGGCATACCTGTAACTTTGTAGAAATTATTGATACCCAACACATAATTCTTGCCATATGCAAATATATAATAGTCCTTTGTGCCTTTTTCACGGGATGAAAGCATACCATCATCATTTAAAAGCAATGTTTTGCTATCATAGTAAACACTGACACCATCAGTTGAAATGATACCATCTTTAAGCTCTGTTGGGCCATATGTGCCATCAAGAGTTCTTGTTGTACCTTTAAGGTTGTTCTCATGATTATAAGTGCATTTTTTGCCATCAATAACAACATACTTGAAGCTACCTGAATGACTGTTGATGTAAAATTCGGCATAACTTGTTTTCACACACAATGTATCAATTTTTGTTTCGTGAGTAAACTCCACTTTTCCAAAATTTCTGTACCAGATGCTCTGTGATGGTAAATCCGTAAACTTTCCGTCATCCGAGTACTCAACACGCAATGTTTCAGGAGTTAAGACTGAAACTCTTACATTGCGACTGAGTATAATATTTTCTTCAAAAGCTTTACCATCGGTATTAGCTAAAAGAACTTTATTCAATTCCATAATAATTCTCCAAATTTATATATTTTTAAAAGATAATGCTTTTGATAGCACCTTTAAATCTTTTGCATTATCAGACAATGTGATTTCACAATTCCTGAGTTCACTGCAAACCTCTTCATTATATGCAGAACTGCTCAACTCTTTATTAACATAAAGCTTTGCAAGTCCATTCGGTTCACAAACAACTGTGATTATATCACCTTTCTGAATGGCTATATCCCCTCGGCTCTTCTTCTCGCCAAAAGAAATTACTCCAAGTTGGTCATTGATTGACACGTTGAGATTATATGCATTCATTAACTCTCCATCTTCTGTGTCTTCCACTGTAAATTGAACAGTAAAATCACGTACCTCAGGAATTTTATTATCTAAACAAATATAATTCTCATTGTATTTACCACTGAATTCAACGTCATTCATATCACCAAAAGCATTTTTAACAGTAAGTGAAACAAAAGCTTTTTCCACTGGGTTTTCAAAGGTGATTTTAAGTGTACTATAATCCTCTAAAACATCAACACTGTTGATTTTTTCGTCGGATGTAACAAGAGAAATGTCAGTATATACTCTTTCATCGAAGAATAAAAGAAGTTCCTGACTTGTTTCAAATCTACCATAAACTAACTGTGGTACAAGCTCTTTTTCACTTGAGAATTTCATGATTGTAACTTCCAGTGGAGCTAACTCTACAACAAGCTTGTCTCCATACTTGTACAATTTCTCATCTTCAGCTGAATTATAAGGATATATTGAGATTTTCTTCATATCCTTTGCACAAGGGAATGTACCGGTCAATTTATCAAGTACAACTGTAAATTTCTTTGTTTCATTTGATGGGTTTCTCAAAGATATTACACCTGCATTTTCAGTCCATGCAGAATAGCCATAAACCTCACCTTTTGTAGGTGAACCACCAATAAAACGAGAAGTCTTTATAATATTATAATTATTACGGATGAAACGGAGTGCATCTGCGTTTATACGCCATTTTGCTTCATTAAACATGTTGTATGAATAATAAAGTTCCCAGAATGCTGTACCACGAGTTGTCATCATAAACATATACTTACGGAATTCTTCATCAGTCATTGAAAGCTTGGCTGTATTTCCGTATATCGGGTCGTGGTTGTAAATAAACTCATGTGGGAATTGATAATTTCTTACAACACTAAAATCGTAATATCTTCCGTCACGATATGTCAAAACTCTGTCCACGTCACGGTCACTGAGTTTTTCCCCTTTATCAGTCTTGTCAACAAAGCCAATATCAGCACTATTCTGAATCCAAAGACTATCCGACCACTGTAAGAACCAAGGACTTGCATTACAGTAGCTTGTCTGGTTTATCCACATATCCTTACCAATAGCTTCACGGGCAAAGCGAAGCTTTTTGAATATATCAATCCAGTTTTCCCACATCTCAGTATATTGGTATGTGTTATTATATCCACCTGTGATATGTCCGTGTTTCTTGCATGGACAAGCACGAAGGAGAAATCCATCAAGTTTCCAATAGTTTATATCGAATTTTTTCTGATAATCAAGGTAATATTCAGTAATATTTTTAATATACTCATGGGATGATACACAAACATCCTTTGCCGCTCTGTTGTATCCACCCTTACCTGCTCTCTCTATATTTTTTCCAAATCGTGGAGTTTTTATGTCATTATATCCACCTCTTGGACCATTCCAAAGACCGAACTCAGAAGAAAACTTCTTTGCAATTGTTGAAGATGGATATAATTCATATGGGAATTTCTTATTGAAGCTCCAGAAATCAGCATCCCAATCAACAAAGCCGTCATCCACGACATAGGAATCAAGCGGAGGAACCATTGTCTTGGATAAATTATCTTCAATCTCCTTAAAGGATTCAATTATGTTTTCATTTGTAATGTCGTGCATATGGTCATACCAGGAATTATACTGAAAACGAGGTTTGACTTTTCTCGAAATATCTCTGATATATGTAAGGAAATCCTCACGGATTACTTGTAAATCAAGGCTTCTTGCTGCACCGACAACTGTATTCCAGGTTTTAAATGTATGACCACAACTAAGGTTTAATTTATCAAAACTTTTACCACTGAAATATCTGCAATAAACATTATTATCTGCAATATTATTCTCTGATAATGGGAATTCAGAGCCTAAGAACAAACCATTGATATACACAGGCTGACCAAGTGCAGAATGATAGCTTGTAAGATATGCAGGTTCAATTTCTCCGATTGTCCATTGTTGTTCAGGACTATCAATAAAAATATGTTCACAGTCTATATAATCGATTGTCACAAGGTGCTGCTCTTCCGGAGCAACAACCATTTCAATATACTTATGCATATAGTGATTGTCTTCTTCAATTTGTACAGTTTCAATAAATGAAATCTTAGCACCGTTGTAGATACATGGTTTGAAGATAAACTCTACTCGATGTTTGAACACATTTACATTATCAATTTGAAGATTGTTTGAAGATAAAAATGTTGTGCTATAACCTAAAAACTTCTTCTTTTTCAATGCAACAACAAATTCTGCTGAACTTGGCTTGAATTTGATTGATTTTTCTGCTCTTTTATTAATAATTTCTATTGTGATAAGTCTATTATTCTCTGTTGAAAAACTTCTTTCGATATAATCGTTACCAATTACAACTGAGTTTTCTTCAAAATAAGCATATACACCTGACATTTATTTATCCTCCCCTGCAAAAAGTATCTTTTCTGTCGCTAATGCTGCATCTTCAACAATTTTAACACATGGTCTTTTCTTATAATATTCAGTGGTTCTTGCCTCCGGAACACTTGACTTTTCAGGTTGCGAAAGTCCCAGTAATTCCTTGCAAACTATAGAAGGGTTGGTCTTTTTGAATTCGTCTACAATAAGATTAACGAGCTTATAAACTTCTGCCTTGTCAAGTTCAGGGTGCTTCAAGCCAACGACCATAGCACTGCCACTTACAGCACCACAAACCTCTCTTAATCTTCCCACGCCACCACCAAGACCAATTGAAATAGACAATGCCATCTCTTCCGAAAGCCCCAAATCTGATGCAAATGCAGTAAAAACCGCCTGTGAACAGTTTTTACCTTCCATAAAAAGTTCGATTGCTCTATCTGAATATTTTGACATAAGAATTCACCACTTTTACCTATAATTAATTAATTTTACCATATAAATTTTAACAATGCAACAAAAAAAGGTGTGCTATGCACACCCTTTAAAAATATATCAAACTAAAAAATAAATCCAATTACGTTATCTACAATAACCATAATAAGGTCAAGAGAATCAATATTTGTTATAAATGACCACAAATCAAGTCCCACTTTCTGCACCTCCTATTTGTTTTCCTGTAAGATTTTATCATATAGAGACAAACTATCAATATATTTAAGTCAAAATGTTCAACAAAAAGCAGGTCTATCATTTGTATATTATCAACAAATATTAACGATGTGTCTATTATCTTTGTCAGAAAAATAAAAACCCCATTCCATGATGGAATGAGGTTTAATCTCAGTTTGTCTTAAATTATTTAAGAGTAACTTTTGCGCCAACTTCTTCAAGCTTAGCTTTGATGCTTTCTGCATCTTCCTTAGAAGCAGCTTCTTTAAGTACTTTAGGAGCACCGTCAACAACAGCTTTTGCTTCTGCAAGGCCAAGACCTGTAACTTCACGAACAGCTTTGATAACCTTAATCTTTTCTGCGCCAACTTCTGTAAGTTCAACGTCAAATTCTGTCTTTTCTTCAGCTGCTGCTGCACCGCCTGCTGCTGGTGCTGCTACTGCTACTGCAGCTGCTGCTGATACGCCAAATTCCTCTTCTACTGCTTTAACGAGCTCTGAAAGCTCAAGAACTGTAAGAACTTTAAGTTCTTCAACGATTGCCATAACTTTTTCTGATGCCATGGTAATTTACCTCCAAATTTTAAATCAAATATTTTTTAAGTTTATTTTTTTATTATTCAGCAACTGGTGCTGCTTCACCATCTTTGTCAACAATAGCCTGTACTGCACGAGCAAAAGATGCGATAGGTGCGTTGAACGCACTGAGAACTGTAGCAAGCAATACTTCTCTTGAAGGAAGTTTTGCAAGAGCATCAAGCTTTTCAAGACTGATAACTTCACCGTCAAGGTAACCTGTCTTAAGTTTGAAATCACCGCTCTTATCAGCAAACTTACCAAGAATTCTTGCTGCTGCAACATAGTCATCCTTACTTGTAGCGATAGCTGTTGTTCCCTCAAGGGCGCTACCCATATCAGCAAGGCTTGTTCCGTCGATAGCACGACCGAGAATAGTGTTCTTTACAACTGTGTATTCAACACCTGCTTCACGGAGCTCTTTACGAAGCTTTGTATCATCTTCAACGCTGATACCTTTGTAGTCAACTACAACACCTGCGATTGAAGCATCAAGTCTTTCTTTAAGAGCAGCTACCTGCTGTTTCTTTAATTCTAAAACCTTCTCGCTTGGCAAACGATTCACCTCCT
>CALBQZ010000173.1 GCA_937899735.1 uncultured Clostridia bacterium
CAAGGTCGTTTGGAACTGTCCAGTCAAGAGTGATATTTGTGAATGGTGACTGTGTACCCCAACGAGAAGGAGTGTTAACACCATAGATGAATGACTGGATGCACTGCTTAACTTCTTTGTATGAAAGGTTATCAACCTTTACAAAAGGAGCAAGGTATGTGTCGAATGATGAGAATGCCTGAGCACCTGCCCATTCGTTCTGCATAATTCCGAGGAAGTTAACCATCTGGTTACAGAGTGTTGAAAGGTGAGCAGCAGGAGCAGATGTAATCTTACCCGGAACACCACCAAGACCTTCCTGAATAAGCTGTTTGAGTGACCAACCTGCACAGTAACCTGTAAGCATTGAAAGGTCGTGAATGTGAATATCAGCATTTCTGTGAGCGTTGCCGATTTCATCATCATAAATCTCAGAGAGCCAGTAGTTAGCTGTAACAGCACCTGAGTTTGAAAGAATCAAACCACCAACTGAATAGGTAACGGTTGAGTTTTCTTTAACACGCCAGTCGTTAACATTGAGGTAGTTGTCGATAATAGCCTTGTAGTCAACCATTGTTGCATTAAGGTTACGAACTTTTTCTCTCTGACGACGATAGATGATATATGCCTTTGCAACATCATCATAACCAGCCTTGATAAGAACTGATTCTACACTGTCCTGAATGTTTTCAACGGAAATTGCCTGGTCTTCGATTTTTGGCTCAAATTCTGCAGTTACTTTGAGCGCAAGGAAATCGATAATGTCAGCATTGTACTGCTTGTTACAAGCGTCAAATGCAAGGGTAATAGCTTCTGCAATCTTTTTAAGGTCAAAAGATGCTATTTTGCCGTCTCTTTTTACTACGTTATACATTTTGTGCCCTCCTATTGATCTTGAAATTTTGTGCATTATAAAGATAAGCCCCGCTTACCTTTTACGCACATTTTTTGGTTAGCGAGGATTATTATAGTACATATATAGTGTGTTGTCAATAGGTTTTTTGCACAATATCTTGTGTTTTTCTTAAATTCCTCTAATTTCAACACTTGGTATAATTTCAGAAGACTTTCTTTGCATTTCTTTAAGCAATTCGACGGAAACTGGCTCTAATCCGTCACTTATAAGGTCTCCTGAGTCCACAAAATTCTGTAAAAAGTACTTGTGTGCACCTTTAATCCACACCACAATATCTTGTATGTCATCAAGAGTATGAAAACCTTTAACAATGGTAGTTCTGAATTCATAAGGGACTTTATTCTGCAATAAAAAGTCCACACTTTTTTCAACTGATGCCATATCAAGATTATCAATACCTATTGTAGTCATATATTTTGCTTTACTGTTTTTAATATCCATGGCAACATAATCCACAAGTCCCTTTTCAACAAGAGAAATAAGTTTTTCAGGAAAACTACCATTAGTGTCCAGTTTAACTGCATATCCTAGTTCTTTAATTTTACCAATGAAATCTTCGATTCCGTCTTGTAACAGGGGTTCACCACCTGTAATTACAACACCGTCAAGAATTCCCTGGCGTTTCTTTAAATATGAAAGCACTTCTTCCACATTTATATATGTATCTTTGTCAATATGTGTTACAAGAGCTGCATTGTGACAGAAAGGGCAACGGAAATTGCAACCTGGAGTGAAAACAATACACGCAACCTTGCCGGGATAATCTAAAATTGTAAGTTTTTGAAAACCATTTATTAACATAATGATTGCTCCTTAAAGAATCTATAGTATAAGAATAACACAAATTAAGGTTAAAAGAAAGACATAGGAAAAATAAAATTGACGATATATATAATGTATGGTAAAATAATATATAAAGAAAAGAGGGGAATGAATATGGCAAAAAAACAAATGACGGTTGAGGATTATAAAGCAAAGCAAGAAACTAAGAAAGTAAAGAGTGAACATTTTTCAAAAGTGTTGCTCAGCAGTCTTGCGATTTTCTTGTCTTGTGTAATAGTTTTCAGTATGGTTTCAATTTCATATACTCTTATGTCAGGAGCTGGAAAGCCATCTGCAGTTCAGTCAGGGAATGTGACTCAGAATGACAATCCATCAACAGAAACTCCAAAAGACGACCCTGCAGCTGACTGGGGGGATGACGCAGTTACAAATGAGCCATCAGGAGAAACAGACAATGAACAGGGAAAAGAAGATGCAGGGGAAGAAACAAAACAACCTTACTCAACTATTCCTGAAATCGTGGAACTTTTCAATACAGCTGTAAATCGCGTAAAGCCTGAGGCAGTTAAAGTTACTAAGAATTATGAAAAGAGAAACGTAACTAAACTTGAGTTGCCATCAGCACTTCAATCAATGAGTGATACTTTTATAAATGATGTAATGAAAGATGACACTGAACCTATTGTTTATACAACAAAGGAAGAAATAAGAGATAACTACATGGTTCCAAACCAGGATTATGGTAGTAAGTTGAAAGCATCCGATGTTGAGAAAGCTGTTTGTAAGGATAACGGAAAAGAATATGAGGTTTACATCCTTGTGAAATCACAGAAGAATCCAACGGCAGGTTCAGGTGTTGGCTCTGTATTTGACGTAATTGAATCAAACGAACTCGCACAGAAGGCACCTGCATTCCTTAAAGAGTTTACAACAGAATATTATAACTGTGTTGTAAAGGTGAACATCGACAAACAGTCAGGTAGAGTAACTCACGCAAATTACTCAACTCCTTTAGTTATGAATGTTGTTGTAAATCTCTTAGGAACACACAATGTGGTTGTTGGTGTTACATTTGAAAAAGACTATACAATAGAGTATTAATATAATAACGGTGGGTTGTCTCACCGTTATCTTTTTGCATAAAGTGTTGAGTAAATAATACATAAGTGATATAATATATACAAATAAATATGGAATAGGGAAACATATGAAAAAATATAAAGGACTGATAATAATGCTCATCATTTCTATTTGCCTCTTTGGCATGGTGGGATGTAATAGTAAAAATAAAGAGCCTGAAACTCCACAGAAAGCAGAGTATGAACAGATAAGCGCTCAACAGGCAAAAGAAATAATGGATAGTGAAACGGGATATGTGATTATTGATGCACGCACACAGGAAGAATTTGATGCAGGTCATATAGAGGGAGCAATCTTAATTCCTGAATATGAAATCGCACAAAGAGCAGAAAAAGAATTGCCTGATAAGGAACAGTTAATTCTTGTTTATTGTCGCAGTGGTCGAAGAAGCAAAATTGCATCGCAATCACTCGTGGATTTAGGCTATACCAACGTCAAAGAATTCGGTGGAATCATTGACTGGCCTTATGAAATTGTATAAAATACAGATATAAATAATGAGGGGATAATAAAATGAGTAGTTTTGAAAATTTAAGAATAGTTGATAATTTTTATCAGACATCTTTATTCTTTCCAATGCCAACAGTAGTAATCAGTACAATTTGTGAGGACGGTACAACAAATTTAGGACCATATTCATTGGTTCAGCCATATTATGTTGCAGGTAAGGATTACTATGCAATGCTTCTTTGCTGTCGTAATTCTTCAAATACAGCACAGAATATTCTCCGCAATGGCAAATGCGCATTGAACTTTATTGACGACAATCCAAAGAACTTCAAAGAGGCAGTTAAACTTTCCTGGCCTGGAGATAAGCCTGAAGAAAAGATGCCAAAGTGTAATTTTAAGCTTGAAAAAAGTATGATAGAGGAAGAAACAGGAGAAGCAAGACCGATGGTTATGACCGATGCAATTCAGGTTATTGAGTGTACATGGGTGCGTGAACTTGATGGTGCAGACAGAGATTTGCCAGGTGAACTCAACGGGTATGAAGGTCCATACCATGATTTTAACGGAATAACAAGCAAATTCGGTGCTCATTTTATCTTGAAGATTGATAAGATTCTAATGAAGAAAAAATATAGCGACGCAATAATCAATGGTGTTAAGTCAAAGGATTTCCCTGCACTTCCTGTGGATTATGGATATCGTGACAGTAAGAATTTCTGGTTCCATAGGAAGAGAAGAATGAGAGCAGAGCTTCTCCAGATGCGTGAAGCATCATTAGAATCCGTTCGCTATGCGGCAGACAGAGTTGATGACAAAATTAAGTTTACTGACGAGGCACTTAAAACAGTTCTTGCTGTACCAAGAGTATTCTTGCCACTTGTTCTTAAAGGCTGTGTTGACTGGGCAAAGGAGAATAATGTGGAACTTATCACAGAAGAGCATATGAAGATAATCAACGATAAACGAGCTAAAGAAAAAGCAAAGAAAAAATAATGATTTAGGATTTGTAGGTGAAATATGAAAAAAGTATTAAAAAATTTAATTGCAATTACTCTTTGCCTTTCTATTTTCGGTGGACAACAGGTTTTTGCCTGTGGTCAGAATGGAAAAGGCGGTATCAATTCAGTATTTGATTTTATGGAAAGATTTGTAAGCGTTTTTGTGGGCAATAAAAATGAAGATGCAGATATGGATATAACCATTGAGCAGGAGGAAATATTTAAAGCAAATAAATATTTTAGGTCATCTCATGCATCAACTATTGTGAAAATGCCTGATGGAAATCTCATGTCTGCATTCTTTGCAGGTACCGCTGAGGGAAATGCTGATGTGAGAATATGGTACAGCATACATAATGGCGAAACATGGAGTGAGCCAAAACAAATGGCATCTTCAGACCCGGTTGCTCATTGGAATCCAGTGCTTATCAATTATGGCGACTATGTAAGACTCTACTATAAAGTCGGTATGGAAATTCCAAATTGGGTTACAAAATATACTGATTCTTACGATTGTGGTAAAACATGGACAGAACCTCAGGAATTAGTTGAAGGTGACACAAGTGGTGGTCGAGGACCAGTTAAGAATAAAGTTCTCATCACATCCGACGGCAGGATTATCGCACCTGCATCTTCTGAACAGGGAGAATGGAAAGCATTTTTTGATATATCCGAAGACGGTGGTAACACATGGACGAGAACAGATTTTGTTGTTGCAAAGGATAGCCGAGGAAAAACTGTGGGTATGATTCAGCCTACTCTCTGGGAAGATAGAGATGGCAATATTCATGCAATGTTCCGTACAAAATCAGGTTGGATTTACAGAGCGGACTCAACGGACGGTGGCTATACATGGAGTGAGGCTTACCAAACAAGTCTTATGAACAACAATAGTGGAATTGACTGTGTTGTGACTGATAACGGATGGCTCTGGCTTGTGCATACACCGGTTGGAATGAAAGTAAGAAATAGATTAGTTCTTTCTGTATCAAAGGATAACGGCGAAACATGGCAGGATGTAACAACACTTGAATACAGCATCAATCTCTTTGCAGAGTATTCATACCCCGCAATTATTGAAGAAGGTAACCATTTGTATATTACATACACAAACAACCGAAAGACAATTAAATATGCTTTTATAGAGTTTTAAAAAGAGAAACACCCCACAGCTTTTTGTGGGGTGTAATTTTTTAATATCTTTTCATTGCTTTTTTCAGTCTGTTGTTATTTTGAATTTCCCAGATAGGAACGACAAGACCACCTTTTAATCGCATTGAATTTTCATGTAAAGCACCATAGAAAGCAACCTTGAAATCACAATGTTCAGAAACTTGCGTTTTTGATTTGTATGTATCGTAAAGGTTATATGCATTTCCCCACATATTTAGAAACTGAAATAAATCATATTCCTTGTCAGCCCACATTGAACCACAAGGGTCAATAAAACCTGTCAATTTCATTGTTTTAGGGTCAGCCATAATGTTCATGATGTTAAGGTCACCATGAATAAGCACAGGACTTTCAGGCTCTTTCACAACTTCCTTGAAGATGTCAAGACCATGGCAGAGTAAATCGTAGTTTTTCTTACTATATTTACCTTCATTCATTAACTTTTTAAGTCCTGCAAGGTCACGAGAAACCTTATTTTCTATGTAAAACTCTTTCCAACTATCATAAACTGCATTTTCAAGATAACCGAATTTTTCACCTTTGACACAGTGCCATTGTAACATTCCGTCAATAACATCGTTAGCAAATGCTTCCTTTTGTGACTTACTTTTTAAGAGGAATGAGGTATCAAGAGTATTTTTACCCTCAATAAAACTCATACACAAAAGAGCAAGTTTATCGTCACTGTATGTGAAATTAACCTTTGGCATTTTAACAGACGTATTTTTACTAAGTATTTTCAACTGCATTGCCTCGGTTTCTTCCATACCTTTGACAAAATATGCTTTGAGAATTATAGTTTCACCATCATTTTTTGTGCCTTTGTAAACTCTGCCAAAGCTACCGCCACCGATGAATTTGAGTCCACTCATAGGTGAATTAAGGTGCTTTTCGGCAATTTTTGGTATCTGCTCAAGTAAGAACTTATCGTTCATATTCATTTGAAACACCACTTTTCAATTACAAATAAAACCCAAGACGGATTTTGCCTTGGGTTTATTCTTACATCTTATTTGCTTTTCATTTTAATAATATCTCTGTAGCTGATAAGTTCAACACCATGAGCGTTGAGATATTTTTCTGTTTCAGGGTCTTTGATTACCTGATATTCCCAAACTCTCTGTTCCCAGAGTGGAACGATTTCTTTAAGTTCATCTGTTTCAAGTGCAGGATGAACATAAGTTTCAGTAATTCCATCAGGAATGTTGCACCAGATATCAAGAATCTTCTGTCTGTAGCTTTCATAAGAATCTGTAGGCATTACATCCCAGTCAGGGAAAAGAAGATAATCAGGCATAATTACATTGTATTTCTTACCCCAGCTTCTTGAAAGAAGAGTGCAAGCTGACCAAATTGGATATGGAGCTCCTCTTGGAGTAACACGCTTGTCAGCTGAAGTGAACATACGGAATGCATAACCATAGTCACCACAAACACGGAGTGTAAGTTTAAGAAGTGAGAAACGACCTGTAAGATGACCATATAAAGAACCCATATGATTATCAACGTGTGATGGCTTCATGCCCCATTTGTGAGCAAGGTCAATCTGTGCACGGATT
This sequence comes from uncultured Clostridia bacterium, assembly GCA_937899735.1. Classification (GTDB taxonomy): domain Bacteria; phylum Bacillota; class Clostridia; order Oscillospirales; family Acutalibacteraceae; genus Fimenecus. Next base: position 6,999 of record CALBQZ010000173.1, read on the forward strand.
TCAGCTTCGATTTCGTCGTACTTACCATATTTGTCAGCTTCTTCACCTGAACGCCACATATAGCCTTCTTTGTCGTGAAGAGATGGACCATTTGTAAGTGCTTTCCAACGATATGTATCCCATTCAGCAGTTGTTGTAAGGTGAACACCGATTGCATATTCAGGATGTGCAATTGAAAAGTCAACAGCCTCTTTTGCAGCAGGACAAGGCATCATAACAGTTGAAGATTTAAGTCTGCCTAGCTTAAAAAGCTCAAAAATAGCTTCGTTGGCACTATGACACATGCCAAAGTCATCAGCATTTATCATAAGATATTTTGCCATAATAATACCCCCAAAAAAACAAGAGAACAAAATTCTCTTTGTAATGATTTGATTATAGCACAAAATATAGGTACTGTAAATATACAGATTGAATAAAATTGTAATGGTGATATAATAAAAAAAGAAATAAAAAGTTTCACTTGACTCTATCGTTGCGTCATAGTGTATATTTGTGTGTGCGAGGTGACTAAAAAATGCGAATAAATGAATTTGCCAAGCTTACAGGTGTAAGTGTACGCACACTGCATTATTACGACCAAATCGGACTTTTAAAACCTGCCGAAGTGGATGAGTGGACAGGGTATAGGTTTTATGACGAAAAATCCCTTGAAAAAATGCAACAGATTATGTTTTATCGTGAGCTTGATTTTTCTTTGAAATGGATTAGTGAAATATTATCATCTCCAGATTTTAATAAGCAAAAGGCACTTGATGAGCAGAAAAAACTCCTGATTCTTAAAAAAGAACGATTGGAAAAACTGATTTCTGCAATAGATAGTGCAAAGAAAGGTGAAAACATTATGAATGCATTTGATAACACAGAGTATGAAAACTATAAAAACGAAGTAAAAGAAAAATGGGGTAATACAGATGCCTATAAAGAGTACTCACAAAAAAGCAAAGGTTATTCAAAAGAGAATTTCAATGCCTTGGGTGAGGGAATGGATAAAATTCTCGAAGAATTTGCAATCTGTATGAATAGTGGCGCAACACCTAACTCTGAAGAAACTCAAAATCTTGTGAAAAAGCTGCAAAATTACATTACAGAAAACTTTTATACATGCACAAGTGAAATTCTTGCAGGGTTAGGACAAATGTATATTGCCGACGAACGATTTAAAGTCAATATAGATAAGCATTCCGTGGGAACAGCCGAATTTGTAAGTAAATCAATAGAATATTATTGTAAATGAAAAAAGCAGAGATTCATAGACGTTGAAATGATATAATGATGGTAGACACAAAGAAAGTGTCTGCCATCATTTTTATGTTAAGATAAGAAAAGAGGAGATGTGAATAGTGGGAAGACCAAAAGGAGGAAAGAATAATAGCCACAGTAAAGAAGAAAAACTCGAATTGGTGAAAAGAAATCTAAACGGTGAAACATTAATGAGTTTAGAACGAGAAACAGGGATATATAATGCTCAAATAAATAGATGGACAAAGCAATATTTAGAAGGTGGAGAAGAAGCTCTTGTTAATAAGAGAAAACCAGGCAACCCACTTGCAAAATATCATTGCAGGAAAGAATTAACACCAATGGAGCAACTGGAATACAAGGTAGCATTGTTGGAAAGGGAGTTATTAAAGAAAGATGCAGAGATAGTAAGGTTAAAAAAATCCATAGAACGGGAAAGGTGCGATGCCAGAAGAAAGTAATCCAACAGATATATGCGTGTGTAGAAAGAGAAAGTGCCAATCATTCAATAAAAGAGTTGTGTGAAGTATATGAAGTTTCTCGTTCAGGATATTGCAAAAAGTTGTTGAACAAACAATTCATTATTTCAATTACATTAAACCCATCCGTAAATTGAATAGAAAAACGCCAGTCCAATATCGCATTGAACTGGCTGCATAAATTTTCTTTTTTTGTGTCTACTAAGTATTGACTACTTTATCATAGACGTTGCTCTTTTTATTGTTGATTTATTAAATATTTAGACTGATTTTTCCACAATCTCCACATTACTGATTTCACTGTTTATATACTCACCGTTTTGGTAATATGGTGTTGAATTGATATTTACAACTGCATTTGTTGGCACATATAAAACAGCATTCATACCTTGTGGTAGAGTGAGGTTGATAGTATAGCTTCCGCCAACTTTTTCATAATCCAGAGTGATTAAGCCTTTTACACTTGGAACAGTACAGTTTATGCTATCGGACAAAGCATATTGAGGGTTAATTTTAACCTTTTCATATCCAGCTTCAATTGGAGTGATACCTGCAAAATGCTTACTCATTATAACAAGAGGTCCACCAGTCGACGCGTGATTTTTAGTGCCTTGCCAAGCAGCCCAAAACTCCCATAAGGTTGAATAATCCTTGCCTACCATACTTTCATATCTGTCTTTTATTCTGTCTTTGGCAAGTTCATATTCTCCCATTTTGCAAAGAGCTTCAAGAACATAATATTCCATGTACGGACCTGAATTTTGAGTAGTTGCGAGTACATTCTTGATAGTGTCATACTGCTCTTTGTCTGCAAGTCCTGACAAAACTGCAAGAGCATTGGCTCTGTCATCAGGCTTTTTCGTATCATCACTTTTAAAGCCATTTTCTGTCCAAAGATTTTTATATCCTTTTGCAATTATTTCTTTTCTTTCGGTAATAAACGAAATATCTTCATCTTTTCCTAATTTTTCTGCCATTTTTTCTGTGGCGGAAAGAGCATAATAAACCCATGCATTCTCAATGGCGGTCACATCTGCTTTGTAGCCCCAGTCAACCCAATCCCATGAGCCCTCACGATGAACAACAAGATTATTTTCTCCCATTTCCCAAAGCTTCAGGTAGTCAATAGAAGCACCATAAACCTTTTCAATAAATGCCTTGTCACCTGTATACTCATAGTAAGTATAAAAGCCGACAATACCTGCAAGCTGCTGAACAGGGAGTTCAAAATAGTCACCACTAATAGGTACAACCGTCTGTAACACCTTTGACTCGTCAACGTGGGAAAGCATAGCATCTACGCCTTTTTGATAGAGTAAGTAAGAATTGCTATCCATAGAGTACATTGTCATATTCATTTCGATTGTGACATCACCCCACCATTGAGCTCTTTCTCTGTCGGGACAATCCATAAAATTGTCACGCATTGTAACATAGAGAGTACGCAAAGATTTTTGCCACAAAGAATTCAAAAATTCATCATCGCACTTAAAGTTACCGGCAAATGAGCTGTCATATCCTGTTTCACGGTATTTGAGAGCAACAACAGTAACTCCACTTGGTATTTTATAGGTAATATGTTCACCGTTAAACCAGCCCAAAGCCTCAAACTCCTGTTCACCCTCTTTGGTTATATAGGTAGTTGCAACTGCACCAATCGGAGTATTTTCGGTTGTTATGCGAATCTTTTTGCCAGCAGGTGCTATAACTTTAAGATATGTAGTAACTTGTGCGTTGTAAGGAATATCAACTGTGATTTTTTCGCCGAAAAGATTTTTTACAGTATAGTTTTCGTAATCCTTTGAATTCTCATAATCTTTAAGACCGTAATCCTTCACGAATGGTATTCCTCTCGGATAAAGTTTGCCATAAGCACCCTCGCCACCGACAGCATATTCGGTTGCATTTTCCCAAGAAGATGCATCATAATCTAACTTTGTCCAGTCACCCAATTCTTTTGTTGCATCATAATAAATGCTGTGTTCAGGGAGTCTATAATTTGGCTTATAAAGAATGCTGTCACCATAAGCATCATTCTTTTTTACCTTCCAACTGTTGTCGGAAAATATGGTGATGTCCTCATTTTTAGCTTCAAAAAGAAATCCGCCCTGACCGCTGCTGTTATATGAATAGCTTGTTTCATCATCCCAATACCACACTAAAGCACAAATTGAGTTTTCGCCCTCTTTGAGATATGGTGCAATATCTATACTGTCATAATAGCCACTGTTTTCATCGGGGCCACGTTTAACATTTCCCTCAAAAACAACAGTTTCTCCGTTTATGTAAAGCCAATATTTTGAGTCAACTGAGATGTGAGCAATAAGTTCTTCGGGGATTTTATCAAGACTGACCTTTTTATTAAAGCACATCCAGATATTTTTCTCCGTCAGGTTTTCTTTATCCCAAATCCATTTAGCAGTCCAATCAGTTTTTTCATTTGTAGAAATCACTTGATATTCGGGAATACTGTCGGGAATTTTGTAATCATTTGTATATGGCATTGTTGTTTCCTCCATAATAAGAAGAGAGGAAAAATGTGAAAAAACAATAACCGCCACTATTAAAAGTGCAGGAATTATTAATAACAGTATTTTTTTCATAGGAACCTCCCTGCCCCTGAGGGGGCCGCTTTCTTCTATAACATACTCACAGGCCGAGGTTGATCGCCTTCTGCAGCGTCTTTCTGGCCAGCGGCGCCGCCACGCCGCCGCCCGATCCGCCGTTCTCCACCACGACGCTGATGGCGTACGGCGCGTTGTCATTGGTGATATAGCCCACGAACCACGCATGTGATTCGATGCTCTTGTCGTTGCTCGCCTCGGCCGAGCCGGTCTTACCCGCCACGACATAGCCATTGCCCAGCGCAGCCCTCGTGCCCGTGCCGGATCTGACCACGCGGATCATCTCCTTTTCCAGCCTTTGGGCCGTTTCGCTTTCCATCACCCGCACGCCCTCAAAGCTGCCCGGCAGCGCGCGCGTGCCGCCCTGCGGCGTGGTGATTCTGCGGATGAGATGCGGCTCGTGCATCACGCCGCCGCCGGCAATCGCGCTGGCGATGAGCGTCATATGCATGGGCGTTGCCAGCACGCGGCCCTGACCGATGGACGACCAGGCCAGATCCTCCGGGCTCAGATCGTCGATGGGATAGCTGGAATTGTAGACGATCAGATCGCCAAAGAGGAAGTTTTCGTTAAAGCCCAGCTTTTCCGCCGTCTCACCCAGCATCGCATACCCCAGCTCCTGC
>CALBQZ010000174.1 GCA_937899735.1 uncultured Clostridia bacterium
TTTTTTGGAAGAAACCAGAGTTAGAATACAGTTCAACGCTGTCACGGGTTAACTCATTACCATCAGCATCACAAAGAATTGCTGTGAATGTTGTCCAACCTTTATTCTTTGCAACGATTTTAAGATTTGAACCATCTGCATCTTCGTTAAAGTTGCCATTGCTTGATTCCCATCTTACATAAGAACCCTCAGGAGTATTGCCTTCAATATTTGCATGAAGAATAATTCCGTCTTTGTTACGGATTTCTGTTCTTGAAGGTTCTGTTATATTTAAACTTCCAATAACGTCACCGATTATAAATTTGCAAAAATGGTTAACTTCAAAACTGACAATTCCGTTTTTCACAGTCGCTTCAATCATTTGCCAGGAGCCATCTTCATTTTGTCTTGCAACAATAGTCCTATCGTCAAACCAAGATGGGACAGTTAGATAAACCGTTACAGGACCGTTTGGCTGTACCTCTTCACCGCTTTTAACAAGTGAAATATCATATGCAATATAATCATTTAAAATTTCACCTGTATCAAGCACAGTAATGACAGAAGCATCCTTCAATATTCTGACAGTCTGCAAAATAACTTTGTCCGAAACATTTCCGTTTGTTTCAACTTTAATTCCGTCACCCGAGGTCAACATGCCACTATCATAATTAGACTTGTATGGTGTCATGATTCCGTAATAACCTTGTCTATCTGTTGTATAAACCCAATCTCGCATTTGTGCGGTATAATTCATAACTGTTCGCGAATTCATCAGTGCACCAAGTGTCGCACCATAAGGGCCTGTTACTTTCGTAAATATTTCCTCACCGACGCTTGCCGCTGTCCCAAGTGCTTCTCTGCAAATATCTTCAAAACTCAAATCAATATCCATTAAAAGGTCTTCTGCGATACCACCTGCCTGAGAAATCAAAGACAACAACACTGCTTCAGTAACATTTTCAACGACCATATCCTTTAAGTTTTCTTGATATCTTTTAGCTGTTTCCATATAGAAAGTATTAAAAATAAACTTTTCAAGAATCTTTTTATCAAGAATATCAATCTGTGACTCACTTAATGAACTTGTACCTGACACAATTCCACCAGATGAGGAAATCACATCAAAAAGATTTAAAATAAAACAACTTGTTGACACGGCTGAATCGTTTGTAATTCTGATATATCCCTCTTGCGGAACAAAAACTCTAATGTGTTTATGCTTTGATATTGAAGCTTGTTTAAACGTAAGTAACTCACCTTCAAAGAAATCTTCAACCAAATACCATCCTTCTGCAAATACTCCGACAATATTATCTTCAGGTGCAAATTTATCAATTTTTTCTACTTGAATTAACTTTCCATCCGCATTATAAACCTCAACAACACCTAAAGAGTACTTTTGGTTATATGCATTCATCTCGAAATCATATCCGCCGGATGTTTTTGTATATTTAAAGTCGGAAACAACTATACCGTTTACTACAAAATTATATTCTTCTCCCCGGTCAACACGTGTTTCCAGTTCATCGGCTCTGATAGATGCGTATTCATCTTCTGAAACCATTATATATGAACGGAAGGTGTCTTTTGTATCACTATTTGTGACAATGAAATCAGTTATACCTTCTTTCTTTGCCCTTAATACAATAAACTTGCAATTCTTAAATTCATCAGGAAAACCATCAACATTACCTGAATATTTACCACTTTCAATGTCGTTGTAATCATATATATCAACTAATTCAACTACAGATGTATTAGTGAAGGTTATGGATAATTTTTCCGGGATTGAATAATCAAAATTTTCAACTTGTGATACGGCAAGGAAAATTGTGTCATCAACCAAATATGACATTGATAAATTATTTGAAAAAACATAAAGACCTGCATGTAGTTTATCGGATTCTGATGGATTCTCGGGATATTCTGAATTATAATGAATTGTTGCATTGAGGAGTGGGTCGTTGTTATAACCTATACTGATTAATTTCCACTGTTCTTCTGTACCACCATAATATACATCTGTAAGGCTGTCGCAATTAAGAAATGCACAAATACCAATTGTTGTCACACTATTGGGGATGGTTATATTTATAAGACCGATACAATCAAAAAAAGCAAAAGCACCGATTGTTGTTACGCTGTCAGGGATTGTTATGCTTGTAAGGCTGTAGCAATAAGCAAATGCATATTCACCGATTGTTGTTACGCTGTTATTGATAACAACCTTTTTAATATTATCTTCATAGTTCTCCCATGGACGATTATCATAATCACAATCGTTCATAGCCCCTGTACCTGAAATGGTCAATGCGCCTGTTGATTCATTGAAAGTCCAAGTCACATTTTCACCGCAAGCGCCGGATGTGGCTGCACTTGACATAATTGAAAAATCGAGCCATTCCGGGAGTTCAAGCCCCACAAAACCACTCAATGGTGCCGCTGTTAATGTAAGCACAACTGCTAACATTACTGACAGAACTTTGATGAACATTTTCTTTCCTTTTTTCATGTTTCCATCCTCCAAAAATTAATTTATCTAATTATACCATATATTAACAAACATTTCATTTCGCAAAGTTTATGAAAATTCAATTTATACTTTGGTGATTATTTATACCTGATATAGTACCTATAAAAAATTAGCCTTGAAAATCAAATCTTTCAAGGCTTTAATTAACTCTATACTATATCATATAATGTTTCTTGGAATTTTGGTAGCCACCAATCTTTATACCCTGCTTTGGTGGGGTGGATGTGGTCTACGAGGTAGAGTTTTCGTTGTTCTTCGGTGATGCAATTTATTTCTGCATCATTCCAGAAGTCGATTACAGTTATATCCCATTTCTTTTGAATTTCAAGAAGCAAATCCACCATTTTTGCATAGTGGTCGCTATCGTATTTTGCTTGAGTATAGAACACAACTGGACAATTCCAAGTGTCTTTTGCATAGGCGATTATGTACTCGATTGCACCTGCTATAGTTTGAGTGTCGAAATCGTTTATATCGTAACTTGTGCTGATTTCACCGAGTGGCATTTCCTTTGTTGCATCGTTGGTGGAGAGTTGGCAAACAAAGGCATCAGCTTTGATATTCTTGTCGATAGTCTTCATTCGGGATACATAGGAATTGTCCTTCACATCAACAAGAGTTGTGCCTGAAACAGCCTCTTTTATGGCAATAATTTCGTCAGTTCTTTCAAGGAAATCTGCAAAGCTTACTCCCATTGAACCGTATCCGTGAGTGACGGAACTTCCAAGGAATATGACAGTTTTGTCTTTGATTGGACTATTCTCAATAGCACTTGTGTTTTTGAGGGAATACTCGCCATAGTTACCACGATTAAAAAATCCGAACATGTTGCTCACATATATCCCTGACACGATAACCACCACCAACAGAATTGAAATTACAATTTTGTGTTTTGCTTTCATCTGTACCACTCCAAAAGTGCTTAAACATTTTTTGTTATAAAACAATAATACCACGAAAGCACATAATTCTCAATGAAAAATTGATGTGTTTTTCTACAGTTGTTTTTAACTGTTACACATTAGGCTCTTCAGTTATTTAATGATTAGCACTAATCTAACTATAGGTTAGATAGATTTTCTAAGCTATCAACTTAATAACAACAAAAAAAGCGTTGTAAAAGGGAGTAGAGATTTCCCAAATGCAACGCTTTTTACGTTATAAATTTTTTGATATGAAATCAGATATTAGGTTAAACATCACTTCATCTTAAGATACCGTAGATTGTAGAACCTTTTAGTTTTGAATAAAAAAGCAAAGTTAATGATTTTACACTTTCAACAATTGTTCTATTTTATGAAGCATAGTTTATCCGAATATCAAAATAAAGATTTCTTTTATTGGATTGAAAATCATTCTGAAGAACGACGCAATTTTCTGCCAGAAGGTTTCCTCTTCAATTTCAAAGGTAACGGATGTTTTACCTGAGTAGTTTCCGATGCCTGTGATTTCGGCTGTTGCTGTTCCAACTTCGGTATTATTCTTGTATGTTACAGTATAATCAACACCTTCTGTGAGAGTCTGTTCTCCGTTTGTAACAACAAGTTCCGGCTTGATTTCAGCACCTGTATAAGCCTGATTCTCAACGGGAGCAACAACGATGTTTTTAATGTCTTTTGTAATGATTGTGAAGTTCGCTACGCTTGCAAGAACCTTGTAAGTCCCTTTACCGCTGACAAGAACCTTTGCAGTACCAACATTTACATTGTCTGAATATTTAACTGTAAAGTCTGTATTTTCAGTAAGTTTTTTATCTGAAACTTTCACATTCACTTTGGGTTTAATTTCCTTGCCTGTATATACTTGATTAGGAATTGCATCGATAATAAACGTGCTGACAGGAATACCTTTACTGAGAGCATATTCGTGAGCATATGATTTTTCCACGCAGTAGATTGTAAGTGAATCACATCCGTCAAAAGCGTCACTTGCAATATCTACAACAGCAGGAGAAATGACTGCAGTCTCAAGATTTTCGCAGTTTGCGAAGGCCGCAGATTTAATTGTGGTTACATTACCACCCACAGACAGTGTTTCAAGATTTGCACAATTCTCAAATGATGAGACTTCAACCACTTCAAGCTCAGTTGCTTCTTCATTCTTGTTTTCACCCAACATAACAATGTTTACGCCTGAACCTGTAAAGCTGTTAGGATAAATCTTCTCTACACCCTTGAAATCGAAATCAATAAGAAGTGTATCATCTGCGAATGCATATTCACCAATAAGTTTTACATCGGACTCCCAATCAAAGGTTGTGAGTGAATCACAGCTATTGAAGGCACTTTTCGGAATAAGTTTTACGTTTGGTGACATACGCACCTTCACAAGATTGTCACAATCATAAAAGGCTGAGTCATCAATATCAAGAACATAATCTGGGATATAAAGTTCAGTAAGAGAATCGCAGTTTTCAAAAGCTGATTTACCAATCATTCTTAAAGACTGGGGAAGTGAGTTTTCTGAAAGTTCAATATTTGAGCCCGAGAATGTTCCTTCTTCAATTGAAACGAGATTTTTTGGTAATACAATATTTTCAATTGAACTATTCTCAAAAGCAAATTTTCCTATTTCAGTTACAGAATCAGGAATAACAAGAGCCTCTTCGTAATCATAATTGCTGAAGAAGTAATCAGGGATTCTCTTTACTGTACCACCTATTACAACTTTTTCAATACTACTTTCTGCAAATGGAGAAATGCTTTCATTTTCGGGGTAATAAAACTCACAATTTTCAGCATTGAAATATACTGTTGTTACTGTTTTTGGAATAGCGTTTTCACCGAGAGACTTTACACTTTTCGGCACTGTAAATTCAGTAAGGGAAGTACATCCTTCAAATGCCCCTATGCCTATTTCCGTTACAGAATCAGAAATGGTAAGATTTTTAAGAGATGTACAATTTTTCAATACATCTTTACCGAGAGATTTTACATTTTTCGGTACTGTAAATTCGGTAAGAGAAGCACAGCCTTCAAATGCCTTTATGCCTATTTCTGTCACAGAATCAGAAACAGAAAGATTTTTAAGCGATGTACAATTCCTGAACGCACTTGTTCCGATAATTTCAACTGAATCAGGTATTACGATAGTTTCAACTGCTCTCTGTTCTGCAAAAACACTATCGGTAAGTATCTTTACATCGTTTCCGATAGTGATATTTATAAATCCGCCATTACCCATATTCTGAAAAGCTTCAGTATATGTTAAACCACCACTGTTTGTCAAATGAGGAATATTGTAATAAAGGTCTGTAAGATTTGTAGAACCGAATGCCTGCTTACCTACATATACAAGATTCTTTTCAAGCATTATTTCACCGCTTAATTTTTCACACATGTCAAATGCATAAGCCCCTATTTCCACAAGTGATTCAGGAAAATCAATTGAACTCAAAGATGTACAATATTGGAAAGCACTTTTTTCGATAGTTTTTATATTATCAGAAAGAACAACACTTTCAAGATTTTTACAATTGAGAAATGCATTTGTACCGATAACAGTAACACTTTCAGGGATAACAATGCTTGTCAATGATGTTTCTTTAAAGCATCCTTCGGGGATTTCGGTGAGTTCATCAGAAAAAACAAATGAATCGATTATTGTTCTTGCAAAAGCACCTGTGCCGAGGCTTGTGATTTTTTCACCGCTGACACCGATAGTTTTCAAATTCTCACAAAAGTTAAAGCTATCCTTACCAATTGTATGAAGTTCATCAGAAAACTGTACATTCTCAAGAGCTGTACAATACGAAAAGGCTTCGTCACCTATTTCTGTCACACCAGGTGCTATAACCGTTGACATGTTTGCGCAGTCCCAAAATATTCTGTCAGGTAATTTTTTGATATTTTCGTTGAAGGTAACAACTTCAAGCGCCCAACAATTTTCAAAAGCATTTGCACCGAAGTAAGCTTCATTTTCTGTGTTATATTCGAGCTCTTTCAGATTTCTGCATCGCTCAAAAGCATACACACCTATCTTTTCGATAGTGTCGGGCAATTTTATATATTCGGCAGGGCAATTCACCATACCAAGGTGACCGATTTCAGTTACGGGCATACCCCCAAGAGTGTCAGGTACAACGAGTGTTCCCGTCTCTTTTCCTGTATAATCGGTGATAATCGCGTTGTTCCCATTGATAAAGTATCTGAAATCGCCTTCCGTAGACCACTCTATTTCTCCTCGTGAAGCAAAATAAGTCCAACCCTTATCCTGATAATTATCAATATACCCCATTCTGTTAATGCCCACTAAACTAATGTAAACGCTTTCAATAGGTTTGTTCTTTACTATAACAGCATTAGGTTTTCTGTTGATATAACTGCTGAAAGGGGATTCTTCACAATGTGTAATTTCTCCCTCCACAATTATTTTATCCATTGTTTCATCGCCTCTGTTAAGGAAGAAACAATTCTTTTCAAGTCTCACAAAATCACTTTGGATAGTGACGTTTTTCACATTTGAATCTCTGAAAGCATTTGTACCAATGGTAAGTTCTTTTCCTTCGCCACCGTAAAATACAATATCAGTAATCTCTGTGTATCCTATGAAGCCTTCTTCTACTTTTTCAAGTTTTTTGCTGGCAACATTTATACTTGATAGCGAATAACAATCAGAAAAAGCATAGGCTCCGATTTCTTTAAGATTTTCAGAAAAGCGCACCTCTTGAAGACTACGACAATAAATAAAAGCAATATCTCCGATATATTCTACCGAATCAGGAATATAAACCTTTTCAACATAATGCAAAGATGTATTAGTTATATCCTCTCCCGTATCAAGAAGTCTGCTTCCGATGGGACTGAAAGAAGATTCATCGAGTTTTTTAACAGGCATACCGTCTATTTCGGATGGTATAGTAATGCTTGTCTCTTTACCTGTGTAATAAAAGATTGTCACTTCATTGTTTTCAACGTAGTAAAGATAGTTGCCATATGTTTTAAGACTTTCTTCATCTATTAATTTTACCTCTTCATCTTCTTCTGCCGATACATTAAATGAAAATAAATTATCGATTCCCATATTTGCCATTGGTATTGAACTGAAAAGCATCATAATAACGATAGCTATTGATAATATTTTCTTAAAAGTTTTATTCATAAATTTATCCACCTTTCCTTTGGAATAGCTTATAAGTACTGTATCCTACAAAACATTTTATTCTTTGAATATCATAAATGAACAGGACACTGTTTTATATCTAATCGTTACCATAACCTTTTCTTCTGTTTCATCAGAAAAATCATCAAAAGTAAGAACATAATCTGTCTCAAAAATCTCTTTTTCCGTACCGTCACTGAATACAGCAAACACCCTCATATCCTTTAAATCAATTTTTGCTAAATCACTTGATGTGAATGTGAAGTCATCAGGGAATAACGCATAAACGGATGAAAGCAATGCTGTGTTTTCCGTATTGATAACGCGGACAGTAAAGGATTCTTCAAGACCTCCGTATTTAATGGTTATTTTTTCATAACCGGCTTTTGTACCAAAAGTGGGTGATACTGAAATTTCATACTGACCGGATGACAGCTTTTGTGAGTTTTCGTCTGAATAGGAAATAACAACTGTAAGTCCGTTCAGATTGAGACTTTCACCAACCTTATACTCCTGTTTGAAAGAATCAGAAAATAAAAGTTCAATTTTTTTCGCCTGAGGTACTACCTGCTGTGAAACTGTTTCTGTTTCAGGCCTTTCTGTTATTGCTTCTTCGCTATGTTTTTCTGTTGTAACCTCGTGTTCAAACAAGTTCTGTACCCAATTTGATGCAGATTTAAGCATATTGATATCAGTCGTTTTTTCAACAGTTGTATTCAGAACCGTAACTGCTACAACTACAGCACAGGCTGCTGCAACAATTCTCAAGAAACTGTTTTTCTTTGTAA
>CALBQZ010000175.1 GCA_937899735.1 uncultured Clostridia bacterium
AGTCAACAGGGTGGTAAGAACCGTCATAAAGAGTAGCCTTAACGCCTACCATTGGGTAGCCAGCAAGAACGCCCTTAAGAACGCAATCACGAAGTCCTTTTTCAACTGCAGGGAAGAAGTTCTTTGGAACTGCACCACCGAAAACTTCTTCAGCAAATACAAGCTCATCACTGTCGCAAGGCTCAAAACGGATATGTACATCACCGAACTGACCGTGACCACCAGACTGTTTCTTGTGTTTACCCTGTGCTTCAGCAGATTTTCTGATTGTTTCTCTGTAAGCAACCTTAGGAGTTGTCAAATCAACTTCAACACCGAATTTATTCTTAAGTTTAGAAACGATAACATCGAGGTGTTGTTCACCCATACCTGAAAGAATTTGTTCTTTTGTTTCTTTATTGATAACGAAAGTGATTGATGGGTCTTCTTCCATAAGTCTGAAGAGTCCCTGAGCAACCTTTTCTTCTTCACCTTTTTTGCGAACATTAACTGCCATTGAAAGACAAGCCTTAGGAGCATCAACACCGTCAAGTGTTACGATGTTCTTTGCGTCACAAAGTGTGTCACCAGTCTTAACACCTGCAAGCTTTGTAACAACGCCGATATCACCTGCGATAATTTCTTTAGCGTCTTCCTGTTTGCCACCTTTAACAGTAACAAATTTACCCATCTTTTCGATTTCGCCCGTACGAACATTGTAAGCCTGAGTATCAGGAGTGAGTTTACCTGAAACAACTTTAAAGAATGACATTTTACCTACGAATGGGTCAGCAACTGTTTTAAAGCAAACTGCTGCAAGAGGTCCGTTGATGTCGCAAGGAAGAATAACGTCTTCACCTGCTTCGTTCTTTGCAGTTTCGCCTGCATAACCGTAAGCACCTGGAACTGACCATGCAAGGTTGTAAAGAAGCTGGTCAACACCTGCACCTGTAAGACCTGATACGGCATATACGGGATAAATTGAACCGTCAAAAATACCTGTGCAAAGACCTTTAAGAATTTCTTCCTGTGTGAAAGCCTCGCCCTCAAAGAATTTTTCCATAAGCTCGTCGTCGGTTGTAGCAACTGCTTCCATAAATGCTGATGTCATTTCTTCGATAACAGGGTCATTTGGCATTGGAACTTCAGTTGCTTTGCAATCGTCATAAGCATAAGCCTTGCCTGTCATAAGGTTAACATACGCCTTTGTGAGATTGCCCTTCTTGTACATCGGCATCATTCTCCAATAGTTTGGGGTGATACCTCTGTAGGACACGGTCTTCTCGATGCCCTGAAGGTCGGATGTGTCGAACTGACCCTTCTTGAAACAGGTCTCCTCTGCTACATCTAAATCCCACGAACCATCAATACCCGAAAGGCATCTTGCGATAACGTGAGTGGATACTGCGAAGTCATCCATATCCTCGAACATAGCGATTGTCGAGATGCCCTGTGCAGAAGCGACTGTGATCTTGACGAAAATAGCATCGCCCTGACCGCTCCAACCATTGCCGATGTCTGTAGGTGTCTGCGACAGGTCAACGACTACTGCGGTGAATCCG
>CALBQZ010000176.1 GCA_937899735.1 uncultured Clostridia bacterium
AAGGTGATTTTATGAAAGCATTTATGGATAAAGATTTTTTACTTTCAACTGAAACAGCCAAAATGATTTTCGAAAAAGGTGGAAAGGACACACCAATTTTTGACTGGCATTGTCATCTCTCACCAAAAGAGATTTACGAGGACAAGCCTTTTGAAAATATCACAAAAATTTGGCTTGGTGGTGACCACTATAAATGGCGTGCAATGCGTGGCTGTGGTGTGGATGAAAAATATATCACAGGTGATGCAAGTGATTACGAAAAATTTATGAAATGGGCAGAAAGTTTGCCATATTGCATTGGTAACCCACTTTATCATTGGACACATCTTGAATTACAGAGATATTTTGGAATCTATGAGCCATTAAGTCCAAAAACTGCGGATATGATTTGGGAAAAATGTAACGAACAGATTAAAGCAGGTGGCTTTACTCCACGTTCACTTATTGAAAAATCAAATGTTGCCTGTGTTTGTACAACTGACGATGCTGCTGATACTCTTGAATATCATAAACTTTTGGCAGAAGATAAATCTTTTAAGTGCAAGGTTATTCCTGCTTTCCGTCCTGACAAGTCTTTCCTTATTGACAGTCCGGTGTTCAAAGAATGGATTGATGCAATGGAAAAGGCTGCAGAAATGGAAATCAAGACTTTTGCAGACTTGCTTACAGCACTTGAGAAGAGAATTGCATTCTTCAATGAAATGGGTTGTCGTGCATCTGACCATGCCCTTGAATATTGTCCATTTGAACCTGCAACAGATGATGAATTAGAAGTAATCTTCACAAAAGCACTTGTAGGTGGAGAGTTTACACAGAAAGAACTTGACCAGTACAGAACAGCTCTTTTACAGTTTTTTGGTGAGAAATATGCAGAACTCGGTTGGGCTATGGAACTTCATTTTGGTGCAATGAGAAATAATAATGCAAGAATGTTTAAGTCAATCGGCGCTGACACAGGTTTCGACTCTGTTCACGACCATCAGTTAGCTTATGGACTTTCAAGATATCTTGATTCCCTTGATGTTAAGGGTAAATTGCCAAAAACAATTCTCTTTACACTCAATCCAAAGGATAACTATGTCCTTGGTACAATGCTTGGTAATTTTCAGAGCAGCGAAGCACAGTCAAAGATTCAGTTCGGCTCTGCTTGGTGGTTTAACGATAACTACGACGGTATGAGAGAACAGATGAAAACTCTTGCAAATCTTGGTGTGCTCGGTAAATTCGTTGGTATGGTTACGGACTCTCGTAGTTTCCTTTCATATCCTCGTCACGAGTACTTCCGTAGAATTCTCTGTGAAATTATCGGTGATTTGGTTGAAGAGGGCAAATATCCTGCAGATATTGAGTTCCTTTCTCAAGTTGTGGAAGATATTTCATTCAATAATGCAAAAAACTATTTTGGAATATAAAATCTCTATATACAACAAACAAACTCCCTACAAACTAATGTAGGGAGTTCTATTTTGCGCTTTGCATTTTGCACTTATATATTCATTCCACCATTTACGGAAATATTTTGTCCTGTGATAAAGTCTGCATCCTTTGATGCGAGGAATGAAACTGCACCTGCAACATCCTCGGGAGTGCCGATTCTGTTAAGTGGTGTTTCTTCTTTAAGTGCATTCATTGTTTCCTCATCAAAATGACTTGTCATATCAGTAAGAATTACACCGGGAGACACAGAATTTACGGTAATTCCTGAAAGTCCAACTTCTTTTGCAAGAGCTTTCGTCATTCCAATTAGTCCTGCTTTTGATGCTGAATAATGCACCTCACAAGAACCACCAGTTTCGCCCCAGATTGATGAAATATTGATGATTTTTCCGGATTTTCGGTTAATCATATATCTGAGTACTGCACGACTGCAATAGAATGCACCTGAAAGATTTGTTTCTATCATTCGGTGCCACATTTCGTCAGTTATATCAGTGAAAAGTGCTTGTTGGGCAATACCTGCATTGTTCACAAGAACTTGGATTTCACCAAAGTTCTTTTCAATGTCATCAACAACAGCTTTTACAGCGTTACTATCAGTAATATCAAGCTTATATGCTTTACAATCTGAACCTAATTTACTACAAGTATTTTGTGCTTTTTCTTCTGAATTATTGTAGGTGAATGCAACTTTATAACCATCTTTTAAAAGCCTTTTGACAATGGCTTCACCAATGCCTTTTGCTCCACCTGTAATCAGTGCAACTTTATTGTTCATAAAATCTAACTCCTTTCGGATGGCTTTTTACATTGTATCATATTTTAATCACTTTTGCATTAAATACTTGAAAAAAATATTATAAAGGAATATAATATTTAAAATTCTATTTGCTGGTGTGGCGCAGTCGGTAGCGCAACTGATTCGTAATCAGTAGGTCGACAGTTCAAATCTGTTCACCAGCTCCATTTTTTATGTGGAGGGTCACATATGCTCTATTTCTACCCTGAAGATTTTGGTGCACTCGGTAACGGTGTGAATAACGACTGCCAAGCTATTCAGTCTGCTATTGATAAGGCAGAGGAAAATGGTGGTGGTACAGTTGTGCTAACAAGTGGCAAAACGTATTATTCCGATTCAATCCGTATGAAGAAAAATGTTGAACTTCACTTGCAGAAAGGGTCACGACTTAAGGCAACGGATAATATTGACGGTTATATCCGTCCTTGCAATATGATTAACGACCCTAAAACCGCACTTATCGGTAATCCTGTTACAGGAAAACCATCATTCGTGTTTATTTATGGTTATGAGGCTGACGGTTGCACAATTTCAGGTGAAGGTATTATTGATGCTAACGGTCACGCTTTTGTTGAGAGAAAAGACCAGTACTATGTAACAGGAAATTTCTATCCAAGACCAACAGTTATTTATGTTGAAAAGAGTAATAATATCACATTCAAAGATGTTACAATCGTTGATGCTCCGTTCTGGACACTTCATCCTGCAGGTTGTGATGATGTGCTTATTTCTCAAATCAGAATTTTAAATGATTTGGATGTTGCAAACTCCGACGGTATTGACCCTGACCACTGTACAAATGTAAGAATTTTAGGTTGCCATGTTGAATGTGCTGATGACTGTATTTGCCTTAAAACTTCAAAGGGTAATGCTGAATATGGTCCTTGTGAAAACATTATTATTGCAAACTGTACTCTCATTTCAACTTCTGCTGCAATCAAAATAGGCACAGAGGGTGTGGGAGATTTCCGTAATGTGATTGTTGATAATTGTATAATTTCACGTAGTAACCGTGGACTTTCAATTCAGATTCGTGACGGTGGTAATGTAGAGAATGTTACATATTCAAACTGCATTATCGAAACTCGTCGTTTCTGTCCTGATTGGTGGGGTACAGCTGAACCCATCGTTATTACAACATTCAATCGTGATGAAAATACAAAATCAGGTAAGATTAAGAATGTCCGTTTCCGTAATATCACTTGTAAGGGTGAAAATGGTGTACTTATTCATGGTACGGAAGAAAATATGATTGAAGACGTAACCTTTGAAAATGTAAGTGTTACAATGACAAAGACATCAAAATGGGACTGTGGTCTTTATGATTTAAGACCTTGCTTGCAGTATGGTGTTGAGAAATATAAAAACAGTGGTTTCTTTATCAGAAATGCTAAAAATGTGCTTATTGAAAAATCTTCTGTACAGTGGGGTAATATCTGTGACGATTACAACAAAGCAATCGATGCAGAAAATGTTCCAAATCTTGAACTCATAAGATTTACAGGCACAGATGCACAATAAAATGGTAGGGCGGGGTCTTGACCCCGCCTTTTTTACAACAAAGTAGAATATTTAGCTGTGTTCATTGTTGCTATGAATATAATTATATATTATTTATTATTTATCTTTATATTTATTGGGTTTACTTTTTAAACTAGTCGGGTTTATTTTTTAAACTACTCGGGTTTGCTTTTTAAACCGGTCGGGTTTACTTTTTAAACGTATCTACGGTTTTATAATTGCAACGCAGTTTCGGTATTTTGCGCTTTGCACTTATATAGACAAACATCAATTTATCACCGAAACTAATACAACTTAAAAACAAAGCAAATTACACCATAAATAACAGCTGAAAAAATGCCATAAGCAATTACTGGTCCTGCGATTTTGAAAATATTTGCACCTGTACCCATAATAATTCCCTCAGATTTAAATTCAAGGGCGGGAGAAACAACGGAGTTGGCAAATCCTGTAATAGGTACAATAGTACCTGCGCCAGCATGTTTTGCTATTTTATCAAAAACACCTACACCTGTAAGAATTGCAGCAATGACAATCAATGTTGCAGGAGTCAATGCTTTAACTGCATCTTCGGAAAGGTTCATTTTTTCAAATCCCCAGTTAAGAAACTGACCGAAAGTGCAAATACTACCACCAAAGATAAAGGCTTTTATACAGTTTTTGATTTTGGGAGATGGTGGTGATGCTTTATCAGCCATTTTCCCATATTCATTATTTGTCGTTGACATTAAATCACATCCTTTTTTTGTATTATTCCACCAATATCTTTTGTTATTATCAATTGAAAAAATTTTTAAATATGTTATAATCTAAGATAAGACATATTTCAGGAGAAAATTGAGTGGAAAATAAAAAGAAAAGAAATCTGTTCCGTGTTTTTTGTGTAGTTCTTGCATCCGTTTTAGCTTTTCGATTAGTGGACTTTGGGTTGAGCGAATGGACGGATACGATAGCTTACAAAGACGCAGTCAGAGATGATATAAAATGGGAAGAAACCCTTGATAAGGTTGATAAAAACGATACCTTATCCGCGTATGATTACGAGTTTGTTTTGTCCCAGACTGGGCTTGGAAAAAGTGCTTTCAATAAGCTTGTTGACAAGGGAAGAATGGACAAAATTGAATATTACAGAGACTATTTTTTAGAGGATAAAGATTATTACTGTTATCGTGAGGGGATATTTGCTTGTCACGAATCCATAACGGATAGCGAGGGCGAATTTATAAAAAATCCTCATTTTGCCGACTTGAGAAATGGTGATATTATCGTCACTTTAAGTATTCATTCCCTAGGTTGGCGTCATGGCCATGCAGCTATTGTTGTGGATGCTGAAAAAGGGCTTTGCGTTCAGGCTGTTATGGTGGGGGAAGATTCAAATATCGGTTACGTGAATACTTGGAGACAATTCCCAATGGTTGCTCTTCTGAGAGTGAAGGACGAAGCAAATGTAAACACTGAAGAGGTAGCAAAATTTGCAGAAGAAAAAATGGTAGGATTGCCATATTCTCTTTTTTCAGGTATAGTTACAGGAAGAAACGAAGAAAAAATTCCTTATGCGACACAATGTGCACATCTTGTGTGGTATGCTTATTATCAGCACGGAATTGACATTTCTCCTGAAGGCGGTAGAATAATTACACCTTATGATTTCCTCAAAAGTGATAAATTAGAGGTTGTTCAAATATACGGAAGTATTTTGGAGGTATAAAAATGAAATATTATATTGTAGCATTTCTGATTATTGCAATATCAGTGCTTTTTGTAGCCTGTACAAGTGCACCGGTTTATGAGCAAGTAGGACCTGTACCACAGATAACAAGACCAACTCAGGAAACAGAAACTGAAGAAGAAACAGAACTTGAAGAGGAATCAGAAAGTGAAACTATTCCAATGGAAGAAAATACGGAATTAATAGAGTCACCAACAGAATCTAAAACTGAAAAACCAACAAGCAATAATAAACCAAAGCCTAGCAAACCAGTAACACCTCCTCAGCCAATCGAAAAACCTGAGGAACCAACAACGGAAAACCGAGAACCAGAAAACCAAGAACCGGAAAGCCAAGAACCAGAAAGCCAAGAACCGGAAGTTCAGGAGCCTGAAAACCAGGAACCAACTCCACAAGAACCAACACCAAACGAGGATTTTTTAGGATAAACATAGTGTATAAAAAGAGGTATTAAAAACACCTCTTTTTTCTTGCTTTTCAAGCAATTTTTACTTGTAATATTATACTTTATTTGATATAATTAATTATTAAAAACTATTATCCGTAACTATGCTCAAAAGAGGTTGTAAAATGGATTTATTTAACGAAGAAAAAAAGAAAGATTTAATAATTGGCAGAAATGCTTTAACGGAATTGATTAAGTCCGGACGAGAGATTGATACACTGTTTGTTTTACGTGGTGAAAAAAACGGTTCAGTTGGCAAAATCATTGGTCAGTGCCGTGATAAGGGTGCTGTTATCAAGGAAGTTGACAAGAAAAAACTCGACTTTATGTGTGGTCACAGTAATCACCAAGGTGTAGTTGCAATTTGTGCAGCTCATGATTATGCAACGGTTGAAGAAATTCTTGCAGTTGCGGAAGAACGAGGTGAAGCACCTTTTATTGTGGCTTGTGATGGAATTGAAGACCCACATAATTTGGGTGCAATTATCAGAACGGCAGAGGCTGCCGGTGTTCACGGAATAATTATTCCAAAACGCAGAAGTGCATCACTCAACTATACTGTTGGCAAAACAAGTGCAGGTGCTCTTGAGTATATGAAGGTTGCCAGAGTGCCGAACCTTGCAGCAACACTTGATGAATTGAAAGAAAAAGGAATGTGGGTTTATGGTGCTGATATGGGTGGTGAGGACATCCGTTCGGTAAACCTTGATGGTGCTGCAGTTTTGGTTATTGGTTCAGAGGGTGACGGAATGAGTAGAATTGTCCGTGAAAAGTGTGATTTTATAGTGTCACTTAAAATGAAAGGACAAATTAACTCTCTTAATGCATCCGTTGCAGGTGGCATTTTGATGTACGAATTTGCTTATAAAAGATAGTTTAAAAAATTATTTATCTGTAATAATTTTTTCGGGGGAATTTTATTATGGCAGAAAGAATACCTGATTCTTTAATTGATGATATCCTTAGTTCAACAAAAAAATACAGTAGTTATGAGGTTTCACAGGAGACATATTCTGCTGTGGACATTGATTTCATTCTCGATGATGCAAGAGCTTATGCGTGTAAGTCAGAGAGTGTTGTAACTGAGCAACCTAAGGAAGAGAAAAAAGAATTTTCACGCAGCTTTGAAAAAAAGGAAAAAACAAAGAAAGCCTTTTCCCTTAACTTTGCAAAAATTAAAGAAGCTATTGAGGACGAATCTTTAGACGAAGATGTTATTGGAGTAGAAGAAGAGGAAGAAAATAAGTTCGATGATATTTACTCTGATGAACAACCAAACGAAGTTGAAGAAGTTGAGGAAGTAAAGCCTATCACAGGGCAGATTTCTATTGAAAAAACAAGAATGTTTAATGAGGTAGATGTCAGAGGGGAATATAACCCTAATATCTCTCATAATTTAGGAAATAAGGTCATAAGAACAACAAGTGGAGACGCAGAGCCACTTTCAACTCCTGTTGCTAGTGAAAACAAGTATAAAAAGCATTTCTTCAACAAACCGGTTCAAAAGATTGAAAGCACTGCAGAACATCTTGCTATTACAGAGGGCATGCCACAAAAGACTATTGAGACCCCCGGTGTTGTGGTGAAGAACCGTCAACCATCTCAGGGTACAGATGGCATTGCACCTGTACCGACATTAGTTCCTGCTGAGTATGAATATGAGCAAGAAAAAACAAAAATGATTACTGATATAATGTCCGATGCGGTTGAAGATGATAATCAGATAATGTTTGATGGATTTGGTGAAAAGGAAGAAGTTTTACAGCAGTCCGAAGAACAGGCTGAAGCTGAACTCAGAGAAAACAGAAAAGATAAGGTGAAAGATTTTGTAGATGGCAACTTGATCTTCAAACAAGAAGTTGAAGAAACAACACCTAAAAAACGTTATGCTCGACAGAGAGTTTCAGTTGTTCGGGAATTCTTCGGACCAAAGGATGGAAACGCAGTCAGAAAGGTATATGTCACTGAAAAGAAAGGAACGTTTATAAAGCTCGTTGTAGTTTCTGTTATCTGCCTTGTTATGTCAATCCTTGCAGCAATTGCAGGGTCAGACAACGGTAACTTTGAACTTTACGGCAATAACGAGTTTGTATATTCTCTTTTACAGCTTGTTTTATTGGTGGGTGCTTCCCTTACATGTTTACGTTCCTTTACAAATGCTATAAGTAATATAAAAAGCCTTATAATCGATATGGACACGGTTGTTGCCCTTGCAGCAATAATGGGTGCAATTCAGTGCTTGATTAGTTTTGCATTTACTGACAGTGTTGAATCAGTTGCAAGTCTTACAACCGGAGCGGCTGTTATTCCTATGATTCTCAAATATTTAGGTGAATTTATCCAGTGTAAAAACGATAGTGAAAACTTCGAACTTCTCACAGCGAATATTGACGATTGTTATAGTGTTGAGAATATCCAGGATGAAGATACAGCGAATGAGATTTCACGGGGTTTGTTGTTAGCAGCCCCTGAAATTAAGTATTCCGTAAAAACTGGTTTTCCACAGAAGTTTGTTGAACTTTCTCGTTTGGCAGATGTTACGGGTCAAACTTGTAAAATTACTGTATTATTATCATTAGCTGTTGGCGCTGTAGTTGGTATTGTTGCAATGGCAATGTCATCAAACTTCTTTGTTGGAATCAGTGCTCTTACAGCAACAGTTCTTATGGGATTGCCTATGGCAACAGGTGTTGTTTCAGCAATTAATCTTCGTGCAACTAACAAATTGCTAAACGAAGAAGGTGCATTTATCAACGGATACAGTGCTGTTGAGGATGCAGTTAATTCAAATGGTGTTATGATTGATTCCTGCGATGCCTTTGAAGAAGGCGGATGCAACATTGAAGGAATGAAGACATATCATAAAATGCGAATTGATGAGGCAATTCTCTATACGGCATCTGTTGTGATTGCAGCAGGTGGTGTGCTTGCAGATGTTTTTGAAGGCGTTATTGATGGCAAAAAGGAATTGTTACTTCCTGTTGAATCATTGGCTTATGAGGAAAAATTAGGCTGTTCTTGCTGGATACATAACCATAGAGCATTGGTTGGTAACAGAGATTTGCTTGTTCATCATAATGTGGAAACTCCAGACAAAGAGCTGGAAGAAAAATACAGACAAATGGGTAAAAATGTGGTTTATCTTGCTATTGAGGGCAAAATTGCAGCCATGTTTATCGTAGTTTACAGAGCAAACCAGGAAACTGCAAAATATATGCGTGAACTTGAAAAAGACGGACTTACAATCTTCTTCAGAACTTCGGATGCAAATATTACAGAAAGATTCCTTGAAAGGGAATTCGGATTGCCTGAAAATGTTGTAAAAATTATCAATCCTGTTGCAGGAGATATGTTTACAAAAATCAGCAGAGAGGGAAAAGCTTCCACTGATGCAAAGATAATTCACAACGGAAGTGCTAAGTCAATGCTTGCTGCACTTCACGGCTCATTTGTAATAAATTCATTTGTTAATTCTTCAAGATTGATACAGCTTATAGCATCTGCAATCGGTGTGGTTATTATTGCACTTTTAACATTCCTTTCAGGATTGTCACAAATTGGTGTGTGGCAGATTCTTATGTATCAGGCAGTATGGGCAGTAATACTTTCTGCTCCTGCCTTTACAAGAAAAAAATAACTTTTTAGGAGGCGAACAGTATGACTGATGTTATTGAAATAGTCCAGACTGCTGCTTCGTGGATTTGGGGTTTAGACCAAGTAAGATTTGCAATTGATGCATTGATAAAATTAGGAATAACAACAATTCTCAGTGGCTTTATCGGCTTTGAAAGAGAACATTCTCATCGTCCTGCAGGTTTCAGAACACATATTCTTGTTGCAGTAGGTTCTTCTCTTGTAATGCTTACATCTGTTTATGTGTTCGATGCTCAGGGAATGTCAGGTGATGTAACCCGAATGAGTGCTCAGGTACTTAGTGGTATCGGTTTCCTTGGTGCAGGTACAATTCTTCGTGAAGGCTTCTCGGTTAAAGGCCTTACAACAGCAGCTTCTCTTTGGGCAGTAGCTTGTATTGGTATTGCTGTTGGTGCAGGGTTTTACGCAGGTGCATTTGTTGCAACTCTCGTAATTTACCTTACACTTAATTCACTTAAAAGGTTTATTGTCCGTGGTTCAGCGGGTAAACTTCTCTTTATTGAAATCCACGATGTAGGAGTACAGATTCCTATCATTACAAAGACAATCAAACAATGTGGTGGTACAATCCATTCAATGGAAGTTGTTTATACTGAAACAAAGGATTTAAAATTTAAACGCCGTAAGGATACTTCAGTTATCAAAGTACTCGTTTTCCCTAAAAATGACGATTCGCTTGCTCTTATGACAACAACAATAAGAAGCATGAACGATGTAGAGGATATCTATGTTGACTGATAAAATAGAACTTTTTGATGGTGAACATATTGAAGACTTAGGCGAGGGTGTTGGAATTGTTGTTTCAAAACAACATACATTCGGTACGGATGCTATGCTCTTAGCCCATTTTGCTAATCCTAAGAGAATGGATATTGCCTGTGATTTTGGCTCAGGATGTGGGATTGTCCCTTTTCTCTGGTTGCGTGATGGTAAGTGTAAAGAGATTACTGCAATTGAGATTCAGGAGACTGGCTGCAATCAGATGTTTCGTTCAAAAGCATTGAACGAAACTGACAAAATCACAGTTCTTAATAGAGATTTAAAAGAAATTGACGACCTTAAAGCAGGTAGCTTTGACTTAGTCACAATGAATCCACCTTATAAAATTGAAAATGGTGGAATAAAAAATGACGAGGAATACGCAACTATTGCTCGTCACGAAACATTTTGTAATATGAACGACATTGCTAAAAGTGCTGCACGTCTTTTGAGATTTGGTGGAAAACTTTGCATTTGCCATCGCCCTGAAAGAGTGTTTGATGCAATGTTTGCAATGCGTGAAAATGGCATTGAGCCTAAAACACTTCGTTTTGTTTCAAAAAAAGGAGATACTCAACCTTGGTTAGTTCTTATTGAGGGAAAACGAGGGGCAAAAAATGGCCTTAAGGTTGAAAAAAATCTTGTTGCATATAAGGAAGATGGTACTCTCACAGACGAGATGCTAGAAATTACAGAAAAGTATAGAAAGTAAGAAAGGGACGGACAAATGAACGGAAAACTTTATGTTGTGGGAACACCTATCGGAAATTTGTCCGATTTTTCCGAGAGAGCAAGGGAAACTCTTTCATCAGTTGACTTTATTGCGGCAGAAGATACAAGAGTAACACAAAAACTACTTAACTATTTTGATATAAAAAAACCACTTGTCAGCTATTATGAACACAATCGTCGTGAACGTGGGGAATTGATTATTTCACGCATTATGAATGGTGAAGTTTGCGCGATAGTAACTGATGCGGGAATGC
Source organism: uncultured Clostridia bacterium (assembly GCA_937899735.1). Lineage (GTDB taxonomy): Bacteria > Bacillota > Clostridia > Oscillospirales > Acutalibacteraceae > Fimenecus. Next base: position 11,331 of record CALBQZ010000176.1, read on the forward strand.
CCTGTATTTCTGACCCGGGACAGGATTTGATTTATCTCTGTCACGAAAATGGAATTCCGGTTGAATCTGTACCAGGACCAACTGCTTTTGCAACAGCGCTTGCAATCAGTGGAATGGAAAGTGGACGATTTACCTTTGAAGGCTTTTTAAGTACAAATAAACCAAGCCGTAAAGAACATCTTGAGGAAGTCAAAAATGAAACTCGTACAATGATTTTTTACGAGGCACCTCATAAATTAAAGGCGACGCTTAAAGATATGTACTCATATTTTGGTGACCGTGAAATTGCTATTGTAAAAGAACTTACAAAGATTCATGAAACGGTTATGAGGACAACCCTTAAAGGTGCAATAGATTATTTTGAAATCGAAAATCCAAGAGGAGAATATGTTCTTATTATTGCAGGGGCAGAAAAACAAAAAGAAAAACAGCCCGTTACATTAGAACAGGCTGTAGCGCTTGCAAAAGAGCTAGTCAGCAAAGGTGTGAGTGTCAACGAAGCAGCAAAAACTGTAGCAGCTGACACAGGAATTAAAAAGAGTCTTATTTACAAAGAATTACTTTGATTCCTTTGTGGAATATTTATACATTCTGGATATTTCTTTATCAATAACTCTTGAAGCTTCGTTTATGATTGTTTCCATTGATTTTGGCAACTGTTCATTTCTTTTAGGTTTGTTATCACCCTCAAAAACCAGTGAGTCAATAATATGGTCAATCGTATTTGTAGTGATGAAAGGCGCTAATTCTTTTTTTGCATTTTCGTGACCGGGGATAGCACCTTTAATAAGAGCAGTAAGATAAATTCTGTAAAGAATAAGAACGTAAATAGTTCTGATTTTTGATGAGTGGATTCTACCATATGTTCCAAGTCGGTCCATAAGGTAAACAGAAGCACGGAAAACCGTACTCATTCTCACTTCCTTATCCTGTGGAATTTCGTGTTCTACGAATAAAGCGTCGGACATCATTTTGGTTCCTGTCATACCTAAAAGGTAGTCAGTACTCACATCGTAGAAAGTTGATGCGCGACAGAGAAAGTCAAGCCCACATTCTCTAATTCCCTTTTCGTAGTGGGAAAGGAGAGCCTGTGAAACACCTAATGCCGTGGCAGCTTCCTTTTGGCTTAAATTCTTCTCTTTACGTAATTCTACAAGTCTTGTTGAAACAGATGTACTCATAAAAAACACCTCTTATACTTAAAGTATAAGAATTATATAACAGATTAAACAATTTGTATATTGTGTGATATCACAAATTTTCGGGAGATATAATATGAAAACCTACCAAATACATTTAATACGCCATGCCGTAACAAAGGGAAACCTTGAAGGTCGATATATTGGACATACCGATGAATCAGTTTGCGAAGAAGGTATGGCACAACTTAAGGATATAATGGAAAACTACGGTGAATATCCACAGGTTGATGCGGTTTTTTGCAGTCCGTTAAAGAGATGTATTGAAACTGCACAGACAATTTATCCTGACAGAAACCCAATTATTCTTGATGACTTAAGAGAATATGACTTCGGTGAGTTTGAGGGAAAAACTGCTGAGGAATTGCAGGACGACGAAGATTTCGCAGAGTGGCTTTCAGGTACAAATCCAAATAAGGCAGCACCATTTGGTGACAGTCAGGTAAGATTCAATTACAGAATTTGTGATTGCTTTGAAAAGATTGTTGACGGTGTAATCAAGGCAGGAGTAAAGAATACCGCGGTTATTACTCATGGTGGTGTGATTATGTCGCTTATGCAGACTTATGCACTTCCCGAAGCACCAATGCACGAGTGGTTAACACCATCTTGTTGTGGTTATACAGTCCGTATTGACCCATCAATCTGGTCAAGAGGAATGAAGGTGGAAGCTATTGCAGAATGTCCTGCACAACCTGAAAACTTTGAACATGAATTATGGGATGTTTATGACCCTGATAAGGACCCATTTGATGTGGCGTATTGGGAAGATGATTCAAATTTTACAGATGAAGAATAAAATTTTCCCAGAATAACTATAAAAATTACATTGAATCAAAATTTTTTCAATGATAAAATAATAAGCGAAAAACCATAAGGAGGTAAAACTTATGAAAATGTCATTCCGTTGGTATGGCGAAGGTGACCCGATATCCTTGCAATACATTCGTCAAATTCCAAACATGAGAAGCATAGTTAGTGCCGTTTACGATGTAAAACCAGGTGAGGTTTGGCCAGAAGAGTCAATCGAGAAAATGGTAAAACAATGCGAAGAAAATGGTCTTATTTTTGATGTTGTTGAATCAATTCCTGTGCACGAAAACATTAAACTTGGCAGAGATAATGTTGACGAGCTTTTAGAGGTTTATTGTGAAAATATCCGTCGTTGTGCAAAATATGGTGTTAAATGTGTGACATATAATTTTATGCCTGTTTTTGACTGGACTCGTACACAGCTTGATAAAGAGGCAGAGGATGGCTCAACAAGTCTCGTTATGTATTGGGAACAGATGAAAGGTCTTGACCCACTTAAGGATGATATTCATCTTCCGGGTTGGGATTCAAGCTATACTCAAGAAGAGGTCAGAGAATTAATTTCAGCTTATGGTGAAATTGGTGAAGAAGGACTTTGGAAAAATCTTGAAAAATTCCTTAAAAAGGTTATTCCTGTGGCTGAAGAATGTGGCGTTAAAATGGCAATTCATCCTGATGACCCACCATATCCAATCTTTGGTATTCCAAGAATTATCACTTGCGAAGAGAATATCGACAGAATGTTGAAGCTTGTTGATAGTGAAGCAAATTGTCTTTGCCTTTGTACCGGCTCATTAGGTTGTGCAAAATCAAATGATGTGGTAAAAATGATTAGAAAATATAGTGCAATGAACAGAATTGCATTTATGCATATCAGAAACATTTTGATTATGGAAGACGGAAGCTTTGAAGAAAGCGGACATATTTCAAAATGTGGTAGTCTTGATATGTACGAGGTTGTCAAGGCACTTGTGGATACCGGTTTTGATGGATATGTTCGTCCTGACCATGGTAGAATGATTTGGGGTGAAACCGGAAAACCAGGCTATGGTCTTTTCGACAGAGCACTTGGTGCAACATATATAAACGGCTTGTTTGAAGCAGTTGAGAAAGGAAGCAAATAATATGTTACATGAAAACTTAAAAGGCAGAGTAGCAGTAGTAACCGGTGGTGGCGGGGTTCTTTGTGGTGACTTCGCAAAAACACTTGCAAAGCAGGGTGTTAAGGTTGCTGTCCTTGACTTGAACGAAGCAGCAGCACAGAAGGTTGCTGATGAAATCGTCAAAGATGGTGGCGTAGCTATTGCAGTTGGTTGTAATGTTCTTGAAAAAGAAAGTATGGAAAATGCCCGTGCAATTATCAACGAAAAGCTTGGTACTTGTGACATTCTTCTCAATGGTGCAGGTGGTAACAATCCAAAGGGCACAACAACAAAGGAAACTCTTGAAAAGATTGACCTTATAGAAAAGAATGATGATATTAAGACATTCTTTGACCTTGATGCAGCAGGTATTTCATTCGTATTCAATCTTAATTTCCTTGGAACACTTATTCCTACTCAGGTTTTTGCTCGTGATATGGCAGAAAAGGAAAACACTTGTATTGTTATGGTAACATCAATGAATGCTTACCGTCCTCTTACAAAAATCCCTGCTTATTCAGCAGCAAAAGCAGCAGTTAAGAACTTTACAGAATTTATGGCAGTGCATTTTGCAGACGTTGGTATCCGTGTAAATGCTATTGCACCAGGATTCTTCTCAACAAACCAAAATAAAGCACTTCTCTGGAATGAAGATGGAACACCAACTGCAAGAACAAATAAGATTCTGGGTGCAACACCAATGAAGAGATTCGGTGAGGCACACGAACTTTCAGGTGCATTATTATTCCTTTGTGACGAAGCTTATTCAAGCTTTATTACAGGAACAAGTATTTGTGTTGACGGTGGTTTCTCAGCTTACAGTGGTGTATAATCAGTGGCTATTTTCCCGTTATAGCTCGTCTGAAATACTCGTTAATACACGCAAGTATTAACTCCGTTTTCATACGGCTCTAACAAAAAAATATCTCACTGCTTATGTTGAATAATTAAGTTTGTGAGAATTTTTTGGAGGTATATATTATGAATTTGAATTTAAGAAAAAAAGAAGAATGTACATTTGATATGATTTCACTTGGTGAAATTATGCTTCGTCTTGACCCGGGTGAGGGTAGAATTAAGACTGCTCGTTCTTTCCGTGCTTGGGAAGGTGGCGGTGAATACAACGTTGCTCGTGGTCTTCGTCGTTGTTTCGGTATGAAAACTGCAGTTGTAACAGCTTTTGCTGATAACGAAGTTGGTCGTCTTATCGAGGACTTCATTATGCAGGGTGGTGTTGATACATCACTTATCAAATGGGTTAAATATGACGGTACCGGCAGAACAGTAAGAAATGGTCTTAACTTTACTGAACGTGGATTTGGTATCCGTGGTGCAGTTGGTGTTTCTGACCGCGGTAATACAGCAATTTCTCAGCTTAAAGCAGGGGATATTGACTGGGATTACATTTTCGGTACTCTTGGTGTTCGTTGGCTTCATACAGGTGGTATTTTTGCTGCACTTTCAGAATCAACTGCAGAAGTTGCTATTGAAGCAGTTAAAACAGCAAAGAAATATGGTACAATCGTTTCCTACGACCTTAACTATCGTCCATCTCTCTGGAATGATATCGGTGGTAAGGAAAAGGCTCAGGCTGTTAATAAGGAAATCGCAAAATATATCGACGTTATGATTGGTAACGAAGAAGATTTCACAGCTTGTCTTGGTTTTGAAATTGAAGGTAACGACGAAAATCTTAAGGAACTCAACATTGAGGGCTACTACAAGATGCTTGAAGAAGTTGTTAAGGTATATCCTAACTTTAAGGTTATCGCAACAACACTTCGTACAGTTAAAACAGCAACAGTTAATGACTGGTCAGCAATCTGTTATGCAGATGGTAAAGTGCATAAGGGTCTTGAACTTCCGGGTCTTGAAATCCTTGATCGTGTTGGTGGTGGCGACTCTTTCGCATCAGGTCTTATTTATGGACTTATGACAACAGAAGATGCACAGACAGCTGTCAACTATGGTGTTGCTCATGGTGCACTTGCAATGACAACTCCAGGAGATACATCAATGGCTTCACTTAAGGAAGTAGAAAATATTGTCAAAGGTTCAGGTGCTCGTGTACAGAGATAAGGAGAGATAATTATGGATAAAGAAAAAATCATTACTCGAATTCAGGACTGCGGTATCGTAGCCGTTGTTCGTGCTGAAACAGTTGACCAGGCAATCAGAATTACCGATGCATGTATCGAAGGTGGCGTTGCTGCTATTGAGCTTACATTTACAGTTCCACATGCAGACAAAGTTATTGAAGAACTTGCAAAGAGATATACTCCTGAAGAAATCATTCTTGGTGCAGGTACAGTTCTTGATGCTGCAACTGCGAGAATCGCTATGCTTTCAGGTGCAGAATATATCGTTAGCCCTGCTCTTGACCTTGAAACACTTAAACTTTGTAATCGCTACAGAGTTCCAATGATGCCTGGTATCATGACAGTTCGTGAAGGCTTACTTGCTATGGAAAATGGTGCAGACATTCTTAAAGTTTTCCCTGCAGACCTTTTCGGACCAAAGATTATTAAGGATATCAAAGGACCTATCCCTTATGCAAAGATGATGCCAACAGGTGGCGTTGATGCTGATAATGTTGGTGAATGGATTAAGGCTGGTGCTGTTGCAGTTGGTGCAGGTTCATCACTTACAGCAGGTGCTAAAACAGGTGACTACAAGAAGATTACAGAAACAGGTAAGCGTTTTGTAGAAAATATTAAACTTGCAAGAGCTGAGATGGCTGGCAAATAAATCTTTTTAAGAAAATATAAAAATAACGCTTAGGTCGATTCCTAAGCGTTTTCTTTTTCTTCAATATATTTTACCACACTGTTATTATTATTGTTTCCGATAACCACATCTGCAATTTCTTTTACCTGTGGTACAGCATTTTTGACTGCCACAGCAATATCAGCACCATTGAGCATAATAATATCATTAAGATTATCGCCAAAGGCAATTATGCTTTTTGCACCTACAATTTTTTTAACCTCTTTTGCTCCGTTTGCTTTTGATGCAGTGTGGGAATAAATTTCTATAAGCCAGTCATCAGAATAGCTATCTTTGTAATATGCAAAGTCAATCTGGGGAATTTCTTTTAGTTTTTCAACTACATCATCAAGAATTTCAGGCAGAGCATAGTAGTTAACATAAACTGGATGCTGACCTTTTTCTATGTTGGTAAGGTCGTCTGTTTGGGTGAATCTACCCTCGAGCAATTCAACTCGTTCATCATAAAATTCTTTCATACCATCATTGTCAAACTCAGTATATTTGATAGAGAGTTTGTAATCATCACTATATAAAAACATAAATGGATGAAGATTTTTCGCATAAAACAAGTCTAGAATCCTTTGCAAAACTGAATGGTCGATTTCGTGGTATTTTACTGCTTTTTTCGTTTCTGTATCATATACGAAAACACCATTCATAAGCACAATAGGTGCACTAAAGTGAACACCCTCTAAAATTGGCATTGCACTAATCATACTGCGTGCTGTTGCAACAGAAAATGGAATTCCCATTTTATAAAAATCATTCAGCTTTTCTTTTGTGAAATCACTCAGTTTGCCGTCAGACTGCAAAAGAGTACCGTCCATATCACTGATATATAAAGTTTTCATAAACCACCTAAAAAGTAGGGGACGATGCTTTCATCGTCCCACATTAATTTATTTAAGTAATGATACTACAAGGTCGCCCATCTCTGATGTTGTAACTTTCTTAAAGCCATCCTCATAAATATCAGGTGTACGAGCAATTTTAAGTGCCTCATTAACGGCATCTTCAATTGACTTTGCAGCATCCTTTTCGTCAAATGAATACTGAAGCATCATTGCTACAGAGAGAATTGTTGCAAGTGGATTTGCCTTTTGTTGACCTGCAATGTCAGGTGCAGAGCCATGAATTGGCTCGTAAAGTCCCATCTTGCCTGTTGCAAGGGATGCACTTGCCAACATACCGATTGAACCACTAATCATAGATGCTTCATCAGAAAGAATGTCGCCGAAAATATTTGATGTAACAATAACATCAAACTGACCTGGATTTCTCACCAGCTGCATTGCACAGTTGTCAACATACATATGAGAAAGTTCAACCTCAGGATATTCCGCTGACATTTTGATAATTGTCTCTCTCCAAAGACGAGAGCTTTCAAGAACATTAGCCTTGTCAACGCTTGTGAGTTTTTTGTTTCTCTTCATAGCCATTTCATAAGCTGTTCTTGCGATTCTTTCGATTTCAGGAACAGAGTACATTTCTGTATCGTAAGCAGCAGGGTTGCCGTCAACCTCTTTTCTGCCTCTTTCTCCGAAGTAAATGCCGCCTGTAAGCTCACGGACAATCATAATGTCAAGTCCGTCACCGATAATACTATCTTTAATAGGTGAAGCAGATTTAAGTGGTTCAAAAATCTTTGCAGGGCGAAGGTTAGCATAAAGACCTAATGCACCACGAATACCTAAAAGACCTTTTTCAGGACGTTGATTTCCTGGGAGAGTGTCCCATTTAGGACCACCAACTGCACCAAGGAAAACACAATCAGCCTTTTTACAAGCGTCAACTGTTGCCTGTGGAAGTGGTTCACCGGTTGCATCAATAGCAGAGCCACCGATTAACTGGTAATCATAACTGAATTTAAATCCATACTTTTCACCTGTTGCGTCAAGGACTTTGAGTGCCTCGTCAACGATTTCAGGGCCGATTCCGTCACCCTTTAATACTACAATATTATAATTTTTCATAATAATTAGTCCTTTCTTACTACGTTTGGTAAACAACGGTTAACTGCGCAAAGGATACCCTTGATAGATGCATAGTTGATATTGTGAGAAATACCAATACCGAAAACGTCCTTGCCCTGTGGGTCTGTAATGTGGATGTAGCTGACAGCCTTTGAGTCTGAGCCAACTGAAACAGCGTGTTCTGAGTAGTCGATGAAGTGATAATCGCCAAGACCGATTGTATTCATAGCCTGACAGAATGCACCGATAGGACCTGCCGAGATACCCTCAATCTTCTGTGTCTCGTTGCCGTTATACTGAATTGTACCAACAAAATGTACTCTTGACTGTTCCTCGCCGTGTTCTCTTTCTTCGTAGAACTTATAGCTAAGCAATTTGTAAGGTCCTGTAACATTGAGGTATTCCTGCTTGAAAAGTGCAAATACTTCTTCCTTTTGAAGCTCCTTGCCCTTTTCGTCGCAAACCTTTTGCACAATCTTTGAGAATTCGGGGTGCATTGCCTTTGGCATATTGTAGCCGTACTCTGCCATAATATAAGCAACACCGCCCTTGCCGGACTGACTGTTGATACGGATAATCGGCTCGTATTCTCTACCAACATCGGCAGGGTCGATTGGCAAATATGGAACTTCCCAGAATTCTGTTCCGCTTGTTCGCATATATTCCTTGCCCTTGTTGATAGCGTCTTGATGAGAGCCTGAGAATGCTGTGAAAACAAGCTGACCGCCGTATGGCTTTCTTGGGTCAACGGGCATTTTTGTTGTGCGTTCAAACATTTCCTTGATTTCATTCATTTTTGAGAAATCAAGCTGTGGGTCAATACCCTGTGTGTACATATTAAGAGCCAATGTGACAATATCAACATTACCTGTACGCTCGCCGTTGCCGAAAATAGTGCCTTCAATTCTGTCTGCACCTGCTAAAAGACCAAGCTCAGCCGCCGCAACTGCAGTACCACGGTCATTGTGGGGGTGCAAGCTGATAATTGCGTTTTCACGATTTTTAAGGTTTCTGCAGAAATATTCAATCTGGTCAGCGTAGCCGTTGGGAGTACTTCCCTCAACAGTTGCGGGAAGATTAAGAATAATCTTGTTATTTTCGTCGATGTCGAGTGCTTCCATAACCTTTTCACAGATGAGCACCGCGTTATCCATTTCTGTGCCCGAAAAGCTTTCGGGTGAATATTCATAACGAATATTAACATCTTTCTGTAATTTGAGCTCGTCGGTAAGCTCTTTTATAAGCTTTGCGCCTTGAACAGCAATATCAATAACACCGTCCATATCCTTTTTGAAAACAACTTTTCTCTGTAATGTCGAAGTTGAATTATAGAAATGAATAATTACATTTTTAGCACCGTCAATAGCCTCAAATGTCTTGCGGATAAGATGCTCACGGCTTTGAACAAGCACCTGAATTGTAACATCATCGGGAATTAAATTTTTCTCAATAAGAGTTCTTAAAATCTCATATTCTGTTTCAGATGCTGACGGAAAACCAACCTCAATTTCTT
>CALBQZ010000177.1 GCA_937899735.1 uncultured Clostridia bacterium
CATTTACAGGAACCATATCGTATGTTTCCTGGTCCATAAAGTAGTAAAGACCACCATCATTGTATGAATATTCCATATCTTTTCTTTCAATGACAGCTGTTGGATACTTTTCAGTTGGGTTGAAAGTTCTTTCAACAACACCACCTGAAATAACATTTTTAATTTTTGCTCTTACGAAAGCAGCGCCTTTACCAGGTTTAACATGCTGGAATTCAACGATTTGATAAACGTTACCGTCCATTTCAAATGTCACGCCGTTTCTGAAATCACCTGCTGATACCATAGGTAGTATACCTCCATTTTGTTTTTAATACACTATAAATAATACAATAATTTTTATTGCATTTCAAGTCTTTTTGTAAAATCAAGGAAGAATTATATAGTTTTCCACACTACTTGACGACAAATCCTTATATAATTGGCTGTCTAAAGTCGGATTCTTTACTGTGGGAACAACTTTTACGGTTGAGTAATTGTTTTTTGCTTTATCTTTCATAACAATATAACTGTTTTCGATAAAGGTGATATAGTTTTTATCTTCAGTAGGAATTATCTGTGGTGAACAAATCTGTGCAGGGCTGTCAAAGAATGTGCCACCCCATTTTTCTGCATTTCCGTCAGCAGTTGCTTCAATTGGAACACTTAAAATAACAGGTTGTTTGTTAGCCGCTGAAACAACTTTTTCAAGGAATTGTGTGAGAATAAGATTTCTGTTAAGTGTCGAGTCATCATTGGAGAAAACCGGCACAGCACCATCGCGAGCAACGGGAAATTGTACAGATTCAAGGTAGATACAGTCAGCACCTAGAGAAACGACTTCACGAACTACTTTTGTAAGATAAGATGTTGCATCGGAGTTTGTAGGGTCAAGCCATACCTTACCATTGTTGATTGCAGAGTCATCAAACCAGATTTTGGTCTTTTCTGCATCTTCATACACATAGGCATTAAGTCGTTGTGGAGCAATACTGTCTTCAAAACAGAAAATTCTTGCTACAACCAAAAAGCCACGATTTTTTATTCTTTTTATTACGGACTGGTTTATTCTTTCATATTTATCCTTTTCCGGATAGGTTATTAATTTTGAATCGTATGTCAGAAAGCCCTCGGCTGTTTTGAAATCAAGAACTATTGCATTAAATCCGTTTTTTGCAGCATTTTCAAGATTTTTGTCAAATTCTGTAGTATCCTCCAGCAAAGTGTTATCAAGATAGATTGCTCTTAAATCACCAATAGAATCAACAGTTACATTAGAAGCATTATTGTTTGAGTCTGTTAAAGGACGCTGTGAAAGGTTGTAACAAAGTTTAATAGTAATAAAAGATGCAACAAAAAGGCAACACAAAGCAACGCAAAACAAAATCATTTTGATGCGTTCTCTCTTTTTTGTACGTCTGCTTTCGTGAATTGGACGTTCACCACGACGTGACGGATATTTTTTTGAGAATTCATAGTATCCCTTTAGTCTTCGGGACTGGTTTGTGTTCTTTGCCATAATTAGTAACCTTTAAATAAAAATTGAAGTACCTGAAATTCCTGTAAATGCAAGAGAAAGCAAGGCTGTATAAATGAATATTGCAGGAGTTCCCTTAAAAATTTTAGGAATAGTTTTGTTTGCATCAAGACGTTTAAGTCCTGTGTTAATAAGTAGAACAGCAATTACATAAGCAAATCCTGCTCCCAATCCTGCACCGATAGCTTCGACAGGTGTAAATGCTGAACGATAGTTGATAAGTGGCATTGCGAAAACAAGAGTGTTAAAAGCAGCAATACCAATTCGACGGATTGTTCTTGGCGAAACTTTTCCGTAAATAATAACAACAAGTATTGTGACAAGGTATAACGCAAGAAGAATACCAACGTAAATAAGAGCGTGGAAAATTTCGCTGAGGTTTTTCACATAAGGAATTGCATCAACAAAAACGCAAATTGTTGATAAAACTGTTGAAAAGAGAGTTATAAAAATCGCCATAGGGAATAACTGACGAGGTTTTGCACTCATTCGCACAGCTTCACTTAAACTGTAACCACCATTAAAGATAAGATTTTGGAAAATCATAACATAAAAGGCCGCAGAAATAAGGGTTAAAAAGATACTCACTGTGCATCACCTCCATCGTTATTATCAATGGATTTTTTGCTTTCAAGGTCAGAAAGAATTTCTGAAAAATCATCAAGATAAGTATGTTCTTTTTCTTCCATAGGAATAAGATTTTCAGAGTTATCAGTTGTCGTTTTTGTTTCTTCTAAAGCCTGAAGCTTAGCTTTCTTTATTTTCTTTTTATGCTCACGAACAGAGAAAACATCATCCTCACCATCACCATAAGGGTTGAATTCTTCCTTCATAAGTTCCTGAATAGAGCCGTATTGTGTACGACGGATTTCGGATAAATCGAAAGATTTTTCCGGGTTTGCTTCAGGATATTTAGCGTTTATAAAAGCTTTGAGAGCAGCAGCTAAAAATCCAATTATAAGAAGACCACCAAAAGGTGTGATAAGAGCAGGAAGTTTAACGGGAAAATTAAGGGGAATATCCCATATTGTACCATTTGCAAGAATTTCTCGTAAAGTTCCTAGAATAAGTGTTACCACGCAATAACTTAAAGATGCAGAAACAGCATCGATAAAACTCTTTTTCACATCACTTTTAACAGCAACTCGTTCACAGTGGAGAGCAATAAGTGAATTAACAGCCATCAATGGCAGAAAAATACCAAAGTTTACGGCTATATTCGGGAAAAAGCGAATGATAATATACATTATTGGAAAAACGATGATAACGCTGAATATAACATACAGCATTACTCGCCAATATCTTTTGACATTCTTAAGAAAAAGAGATGAAAGCATCTCGCAAATAACCATCTGCACCAAGGTTATACATGCTAAGAACAAAGCAAGTTTTAAGGATGTTGCCAAGGCAACAACTGGGCATAATCCTATGGCTTCAAAAAGAAGAGGATTTTTAATAACAGCACTGTTACGAATAGTTTTTAGTGTTTTTGATTTATCGCTCATTGCTGTCACCTCCTATGAAAAAAGGTGGTTCCTGTTGTGATAAGGAGCTTTCTTCTAAAATCAGTGCTTCAAGGCTTTCGGGTTCAGTTGTAACAGGTTCTTCAGTGAAATAAACTGTTTCATCCTGTGAAAAATCAGGAATTTCGCTGAATATTTCTTCAGGAACAACAGTAGGAATCTCAATTTCTGTATAAGGTTCATTTGCCTTAATTTGAAGTTTTTCTTTTTTAGTATAAGGTAATTTATCGAAAAAGTCAGAAATACCACAAGAAATAAGAATTCCAAAACCGATACTTTCTTCAAAATAGCCTACATAACGAATGAGCATACAGATAATACCACTAGTAAGTCCCCAAACTACCTTACCCCAGAATTTTTCAGGCATATTGTTTGGTAAAGACATAAAGAAAACAGCACTGAAAAACAACATTCCTGAACAAAATTCCATTATTACAGAAACAACCCGACCTGAGGTGATTCTTGGGAAAATAAATGCCATAATGCACACAGCAAGAAGAAATGAAAAGACCGGAACAGAATCCTTTGGACGACGAATTAATAAAAAGGCCAAAGAACCAAATAAAGCTATAATACATCCGGTACCTAATGCTGCAGGCACATTCCCTATAAGGATTTCAAGAATTGCTACTGAATTACTATCTATTGCATTACCGTAAGTGAGCATTTTTGCTAAAGAGAATCCGTTTAATGGGTAGTTGAAAATAATATCAGGCCAACACAAAGATGCAAAGCAGAAAGCTGCTACTGCAGGTGGGAAAGGCGCTTTTTCGAAAGTTCCGAAAGGAAGAATACACACTGCAACAGCAAAGAGTCCGGTTAATACTGTAACCCACCAAGGAGTGTTGGCTGGTAGAAGTAAGGCAACCATAACACCAACAACTATACCCGACAAGTCTTTGATTGATGTTTCAGTTTTAATTAGCTTTTTACCGAAAAAAGAACAGAAAGCACAAGTAAAAACGGAAATAGCAACTGTTCTGACTGCCGAAACTCCGTGAATAAAAAAGGCAACAAAAAGTGGAGCAAACAGCATAAGGGCATAGTCAGCCGTTACTGAATGCTTTTTGTTTTCTGTTAAATTTTGAGGGATGTTTGTATTAGTCAAAACAAGGTCCTCACTTTTACCAATATTTTTTTATTGCATACTGCCGGTCCCTGTAATATGATGAAGTATAAACATATATTTCGGGAGGCAAAAATGATTTTTGAGTCGCTTAATAATAATGTAATGCTCGTCGAATTATCTGACGACGAAATGAAAACATATAACATTACATATGAATCACTGAATAATCAAGATGCAGATACCCAGATTGCAATACGGAAACTGCTTGACCACATTGACAACAAAAACTCTATCAAAATTGGTGGGAAAGTGGTTGTTGAAGCTCTGCCCATTGATGGGGGCGGTTGCTTTTTCATCTTTACCTTTATGCAGGACAGGAGAAAATATAAACTGAAAAGAGCTGAACCAAACAGCTTTTTTGCTTTGGAAAAGCTTGATGATTTGTTGGATTTAATCAGCACTCTGCAGAAGACCACTAACAACAATCTACATATAATTGCTTATGAAATGGAAAGAAATTATTTTATTTCAATTCCGAGAGAAAATGATAAAGTTAAAATTGTTTTAGAAGAGTTTGGGAGAAGCATTGACAAGATTACAAAGGATAGAGTTCTTGAATACGGTAAGAAAATAGGGAAGATTTATTTGCAATAGTTTTCTTCTGCGATTTTCTTGAATTTTTCAATAGCACCTTTTCTGTCGGCGCTTGAGAAAATAGCATTACCGGAAACGAAAACATCGGCACCTGCTTTTGCAGCAATAGCAATAGTGTTTTCGTTAATGCCACCGTCAACTTCGATTTCACAGTTAAGTCCACGTTTTTCGATTTCTTTACGCAATGCAGAAACCTTCGGCATCATATCTTCCATAAAACTCTGACCACCAAACCCTGGTTCAACAGTCATAACAAGCACCATTGAAAGCTTGTCGAGATATGGGAAAATATCTTCAACAGGAGTTTTTGGTTTAACAGTAAGAGATGCCTTAACACCATTTGCAAGAATTTTTTCGATTGTTTCGTCAATAGGTGAATCACATTCCGTATGGAAAGTGATAATATCAGCACCGGCTTTACAGAAATCGTCGATATATTTTAAAGGCTCACTAATCATAAGATGAACATCAAATGGAACATCAGTTGCTTTTTTGATACACTTTACAAGGGGTGCGCCAAGGGTAATGTTAGGTACAAAATGACCATCCATAACATCAATGTGCATATAATCAGCACCACAGTTTTCCATATCTTTTAATTCTTCTGCCATTCTGCCATAGTCACAAGAGAGAATGGAAGGTGAAATTTTCATCATAAAAACGCCTCCAGAATATATAATCAATATATTTTAACACAAAACTTGAAAAATTACAACATTACAGAAATCTAAAAGAAAAGAGCAGTCAATGACTGCTCTTTTGTATTACACTGCACCTAAATATTCCTCAAGGCAGAGATTGTTTTCCTTCATTTCGGTTGCTGCATCAATGCCAACATATCTCCAGTGCCAAGGCTGATAAATAATTCCTGTAATTTCAGTTTTGTCCTGAGGATAACGAAGTACAAAACCGTATTTATGTGCGTTTTGTTCAAGCCATTGATATTCAGGGGTGGAAGCAAAACCTGCACTTGCACTTACAATATCTACAGCAAGTCCTGCACCGTTTTCACTGCAACCTGCAGGCTCGATACGTTTTTCTGTGTTGATTTTTGCTTCTTCCTCACTCATTCCCGTAAGGAAAGACTGAAGCTTATCATTGTATATAGATTTCTGTGCCTGATAGCTACAGTATCCTGAATAAGGAGTGAGGGTTATTCCATCTGTTTTAGCAGCATCATACATGTTTTTATAACTTGTTGCAACACGAGTATCTGCAGTAACCTTGCTTGACTCCATTATAGTCGAAATCGAGGGGGTATAATTTCTATCAAGAGGGTGGTTTTTGTTGATTAATGCCAGATGCCACTCTTCGCCTTGAAGAATTTGTGCAGGGTCATACTTTGTCCAGTCAACAGCAGGCTTTTCTTCAGGTTTTTCGGGATTTTCTGTAGCGTCATCTTCAGGTTCGTCGGGAGTTTCAGGTGTTTCATCCTGAGAAACATCCTGCAAAGTGGTTTGTTCAGGTTGGTTAAAGTTGATTTCCACTTTGTTATAATCTCCACCACGACAGAAAGCTACATATAGAATAATAAGAAGCCCCAAGATTGATACAAGGGCTATGAAAAGTATTTTTCTGATTTGAGCTTGCTTTTTTCTCATAATATATCAAATCCCGTTTAATGTAGTTCAATTATAGTATATAGTTTAGTATTTTTTTATCGTGATGTCAATATTTGCAAATTTTAAAAAAATATAGTGACTTAGTAAAAAAAGTGTGATACAATAATTCAGTATATATTTGCATAATAGGAGGTTTTTGCTATGAAAGCATATGAAAGCAATACTCATTACGCATCAAAGGTTCGTGAGTGCTCAAATTTTGCAATCAGAGAGATTAAAAAGGTCTGTAAGGAAGTTGGTCCTCGTCCAGCCGGTTATGAGGGTGAGAAGAAAGGCCAGGACTATGTTGAAAAACTTATGACTCCTATTGCTGATGAGGTAAAGAGAGAAAACTTCACTTTAAGCCCCAAAGCATTTATGAGTTGGGTTATGATTGATGGTGTGCTTGCACTTATTGCAGCAATTTTCGGAATTCTTTGTAACACAGGAATTTTACCTCCTGCAGTTGAAGCAGTTTTTAGGGTAGTTTCAATTTTCCTTGTTGTTCTTGCAGTATTTTTCTTGTTGGGTGAATTCCTTTTCTATAAAAAAGTTCTTGACCCATTCTTTAAAAAAGAAGAATCAAGTAATGTTATCTGCACAAGAAAAGCAGCAGGTGAAACAAAGAGAAGAATCATTATCGGTGGTCATATGGACACTGCCTATGAGTGGAGATACACATATCTCGGTGGTCCTAAACTTGTTACAACAATCGTAGTTTCTGCAGTGCTTGGTCTTTTAATCACATTGGGTCTTTCAATAGCAGGGCTTTTTGTTGAAAATCGTACAGCAGAAATCGTAATGATTATCGTTCATGCAATTACACTTCCTGCACTTGTTTCTGTAATGTTCTTTGTTAACTGGAAACTTCCGGTTGAAGGTGCAGCTGATGACCTTACAGGTGTGTTTGCATCAATGGCAACTCTTCTTTATCTTAAAAACAATGACATCCGTTTTGAAAACACAGAAGTTGTAGCAGTTTCAATGGGTGCTGAGGAAGAAGGCTTACGTGGCTCAAAGGCTTTTGCAAAAGCCCATGGCGATGAATATAAAAATGATGGTGTTGAAACAATTTTTGTAGCACTTGATACTCTTCGTGATTATGACTTTATGGGTATTGTTACAAAGGATATGACTGCGACTGTAAATCTTGATAAGCAGGCTTGTGCTCTTATGAAGAAAGCTGCTGAAAATGCAGAAGTTCCTGTTAATTTCACAACAACACCTTTAGGTTCAACAGATGCTGCCGCAACACAGCAGGGCGGAATCAAATCTGTTGCATTTACAAGTATGGACCCTGCTCCAGCAAGATATTATCATACTCGTGATGACAATGTTAAGGTTCTTGAAATGAAAACTCTTGAAGATTCACTTAAAGTTGTTTTGGAAACAGTTTTCTTGTTCGACGAACAAGGACTGAAAGATAGTTATTAATTTCACCGAGAGGGGAAAGACTTATGAATAAGAATTTTATTAAAATTATTGCTCTTGCATTGGTACTTACAATGTTGGCAGTTTCTTTTGCAGGATGCAGTGCATCAGCAGTAGAAAGGCCTACTCCTGTACAAGTAAAAACAGACCTTAAAGATGTAGCATTCAAATTCACTTATGGAGAACTTAAAAATGTTCTTCCTGGTGACAAACTTGCAACTCTTTTTGAAAATTTCAATAAGAAAATGGATGACAGAACTGTTGAACTTTCATATTATGAACTTGTTTCAAAATATGGCTCAGAAGAATATTTTGACGATATCCTTGCTCTCATTTCTGAGGAAGAATGGGAACAGTTTACAGGAAATCAGCAGGAAGTGCTGGATTACTTCAATGGTTTGATTAACGACATCAAGACAAATGGTTCTGCAAGAGTTTCTTATAATGAAAATTTCTGGATTAACCATGGCGACCAGGTGATTTTTAAGGATGCTAACGGAAATGAACTTGAAAATCAGAAAGAATTCCGTGCAGCATTCCGTCTTTATGCAGATACAGCACTTAAAGATATCGGCTCATTCCTTATGAATCTTTCACAGGATGAGGCAACTGAATTCAAAGCTGACTTGACAAATGTTATCTATCCTCTTGGTGAAAAGACAGCAAGTACACTTGCACTTGAAGACCTTTATACAGACAAGGCGACAAAGACATATCCTATCTACACATCAGTTATTCCTAATCTTGTTCATGACCTTGATGAGGAAGGTAATAATGCTGAAGATGAAGATGGCGAATATATCTTTGTTCCAAACGAACTTACAAGAACAATCGTTGCTATGGTAAAACCTGAAGAGGCAAGTGTTAAAAAAGCTTTCACAGTTCGTGAAAAAGACGGAATTATGGAGCAGTTCAAGGTTGCAGAAAGCTATCTTAAACTTAATTCATTTGAAATCGGATTTACTCCTTGCAAGATTATGACAGGTATTAATGCAGTAACTGATGAAATGACTTATGTAACTTACGAAAAGAACATGGTTATTACAGCAAACATTACCTTCACAGGCGCTTTGGCACAACACGGTACAGTAGTCGTTGAGTTCCCTTGCACATCTTCACTTACATACAACTTCGGTTGGCCAACTGCAGAATAAAAGCTTTTAAAGTAAAATACGGTACAATTTTGTACCGTATTTTTTTGTTGACAAGACACATTTATAAGTATAGAATTTAATTATAAAAAAGGGGGATTAACAATGAAAAAGATTACATCAATTTTACTTGCCATTATTATGGTGCTGTCGACATTTTCTCTGTTCGCATTTGCAAAAGAAGAAAAAGTTCCCGTAGTTGTGTTGCAGGGGTATTCAGGTCCGACTCTTGTTTATGCAGATGATAACGGAGAACCCATTATTGACCCTGAAACGGGAGATGTTATTAAGGCATGGCCCCTTGATTTTGGTGAAATCGGAGAAAAAGTAGTTGCTGCTTTACCTGAAATGTTATCAGGGGGAATCGTGGATGAAGATGCTATCGTTGAGGCACTTTCACCTGTTCTAAAAGAGACACTTATGCCACTTGTAATTCTTGAGGACGGTACATCATGGCAGAATCTTACATATTACCCTAAAGGCGCAGCCGCAACTCAGGTTTCGACACTTATTGAAAAGGATATGCAACAATATATCCCTGAAAGTATTTTTGTTGAAGAGGCAATCCAAAGAGTAGGTGCAGAAAATGTTTTTGGATTTACATTTGACTGGCGAAAAGGTCAGGTGGACTACGCAAAAGCTGTTGACGAATATATTCAGGAAGTAAAGAAAATCACAGGAAGTGACAAGGTTGATATTATGGGACTCAGCCATGGTGGTCAATACGGCACATCGTACCTTTATTACTACGGTCATAAGGGTGACGTGAGAAATGCAATCCTTGCAAATCCTGCAACAGATGGAACAACCTTTGTCAGCACAGTTTTAATGAATGAATATGTTGACCTTGATTTAAAAAACATTATGAAGTTTGTTGAACATATTTTTGATATAGAAGAAGATTTTGAATGGATATTTGACCTTCTTTCCTTGGATAACATTGTGGGTGGATTAAATGGACTTTTACAAGAGGAAAGAACGATTTACAGACTATCCCATGTCCCATCACTTCTTGATTTTGTTCCAATGGACAGATTTGACGAAGTTATTAACAATATCGGTCTGAATGCACAAGATAATGGAAAGCTTTATTACGATACAGTTAAGTATCATACGGATGTTCATACAGGAACAAACCTTGCAAAAAAACTTGCAGAGTTAGAAAAACAAGGCACAAGAATCGGATATATTGTAGGTAGTGGATATACTGCGTTGAGTAGTGTCGGCACAAATTCGGATTTCCTTATTGATACATATCTTGCTTCAGGTGGTGCTTATTGTGCATTATACGGAGAAACCTTTGAAGAGGGATATATTCAGAAGGGAACAATTTGTAACGATAAATCACACTATCACATTTCGCCGGAATTCAATATTGATGCATCAACGGGCGCTTTGCCCGATTCCACATGGTACGTCAGTGGCCAGGGACACGGACAGTATTTTAATGACCCATATACAAGACAAATTGTTTGTGAATTTCTTTGGGGAGATTTAAAGGATGTCTACTGTGATGAGAGATACCCACAGTTTAACTACGCACAGAAACACGCAGACAATATATATGCATATTTTAACAATACGGATGCAGGTTACCATTCTTCTGCTGATACAGAATTGATTGTTAAAAATCTTTCTAACACATCATCAATCAGAATCTGGTGTGTAGAAATTGAAGGGGCAGAAATCAACTATAATTACGAAAAGAATCTTGTGTTGAAAGTTGGTGAGTCTGTTTCAATAGGAATCGACTCCGCTTCCATCGAGGATGCAGAAAAACCATTTAAGGTAGTAGTGAAATATACAATAGATAACACTATGCACACAACTGCCATTAAGGAGTTTTCCTTTATAGCTATGACTGATGACGAAATGAATCAATATGCTCATATCGGAATAATAAAGAATGAAGAATCCGCACCGGTAGAGCCATTACCTCCTGAGGATGAACCTACAACATCTGTACCGGAAGAGCCTGAAACAGAGACTCCAACGGAGCCTGAAAAACCGGAGGAATCTGAGCCCGATTTGCCAAATCAGGACCTTAACGACCCTAATACCGATGTGAAAACTGTAGTTTTAGAAAGCTTTGTAGCAGCAATATGTTTTGCTTCATTAATATGCGTGCTTAGACTTCGTAGAAAAGTAAAAGAATAAAAAATTAACCTCTCAGTAGATTCTGAGAGGTTAATTTTTTTAAAGAGATTTGATTTTTTCAATACAGTTTTTACAAACAGCTAACTCCTCGTTGACATCTTCTGCATCACCACAAATTTTGCATAAGGGAGTAAGTTTTTCAATGATGATTTTTCCATCACATTCAGTGATTCTTACCTCTGTCATCTCATTAATTCCGGTTTTCCTTCTGTATTCTGCAGGAATAACGATTCTGCTCATTTTATCTACTTTTCTTACAAACTGTGTCATGTTTTTTTCTCCTTTTACCATTTTTGACATATTTTACCATATGTATTATATCATATCTTGTCGAAAAAAGTAGAATATTTTAAAATAAATTTCTGGCAAACAGTAAAATTCGTTACAGTATTGCATAATTGATTGACAATATAATTTTTTAAGGGTATTCTAATAGTATTAAATTTGATTTACAGGAGGGATACAAATGGATAATATAGAATATGTTGTACGTTATATTCTTTGTTTTCTTGCTATTGCAGTTCTCATTAACTGTGTCATGTCCCTCATAACTTTGAGACCTAAAAAGAAAGTATATGCACTATTAGTGGATGTTACAAATGATGAACAATTCCCTATAAATTGTTATGAGACTTCCGTTGGCAGAAGTAAGTCCTGTGATATTGTGTTTTCTAATATGACAGTTTCTCGTTCACATGCCGTTATTGCATTACGAAAAGACGGTTTTTATGTCTTTGATACAGAATCTAAAACAGGCGTTTTTGTGAATGGAGAACAAATAAAAAAATCCCAAAGAATATTTAACGGTGATGTGATTGCCTTTGGTACGGCAGTCTTGAAGTTTTATATAGGTACTGAAGCGAATGACGATATTATTCATAAAAAGAATGCTCCTATAGCTCGAGCAACACTTACAAACCTTGCAGATGGAAACGTCTTCCGTCTTGAGGGAGAATATGTGACTATAGGTAGAAAAAAAGGAAGCAATATCGAGATTTCTGCTCCATATGTTTCAAGACAGCATGCAGAACTGGTTTTGGATAAAAATCAGTGGATTATTGAAAATTTCAACGGTGTTACAGCAACAATACTGAATGGCGAGCCCATTTACACTCCTATGGTGCTTGAAAATGGAGATGTAATAGAAATAGGTGATTTCGCATTCAGATATGAAGAAAACAGATAATAAAAGAAACAAGAAAGGCAGGTGATAAATTTGCTTAAAAAGACAAGAAATACAAATTTTTATATAATGCTTTTTATAATTACAGTATTTCAGGCAACATGCCTTTTCACATTAATAGTAAAAGCAGAGGAGCAATATAGGAGCAGCATATTTATCGCCTTTGGTATATATATTCTTGTGGAATATCTGTATTTTATAGGCGCAAGGCTGATTCTTAAAAGATACGGGTTCGAGGTTGAACTGATTGCATTTCTGCTCACATCGATTGGTCTAACTATTACGGCAAGTGTTTATCCCGATGCAATTCTTAAACAGTTTATAGCAGTTGTAATCGGAATCGTAGGGTTTGTTGTGTTACAATGGTTTATGAGAGAATTAAAGCCTTGTTTAGCACTGAGAGTTCCTGTTGCCGTTCTTGCTTTGGGACTTATGGCTTTTGCTGTAGTTTTCGCAAAATATACAAATGGAGCAAGAAACTGGATTTATATTGGTGGAGTGTCCATCCAACCCTCGGAACTTGTTAAAGTTGCATTTGTTTTTGTTGGTGCAGCAAGTCTTGAAAAGTTACAATCCAATAAGAGTCTTACAAAGTTTATTGTTTTCGCTTTTGCTTGTGTGGGAGCTCTTTTCCTTATGTATGATTTCGGCACAGCACTTATTTTTTTCTTTGTGTTTATCGTTATCTCATTTATGCGTTCAGGTGATGTAAGAACAATTTTTATTATCTGTACAATCGCACTTATGGGTGGTTTGCTTATATTACTGTTTAAGCCGTATGTTGCTAATCGCTTTATGGCTTTCGGTCATGTGTGGGAATACTTTGACACATCCGGTTATCAGCAGACAAGAACTATGATTTATTCTGCAAGTGGTGGACTCTTTGGAGTCGGAATAGGAAATGGGCATTTAAGAGATATTTTTGCTGCAACGGAAGACTTGGTTTTTGGTGTTGTATGTGAAGAATTTGGTATGATAATGGCAGGAGCTATTTTACTTTCTTATGTGGCTTTGTTGGTATATTCAATTCGTCATGCGAAATATGCTCGTTCAACTTTTTATGCCATTTCTGCTTGTGGAGCATCTTCCTTGATGCTTTTTCAGGCAGCGCTTAATGTGTTTGGCGTAAACGATTTGCTTCCTCTTACTGGCGTTACACTTCCATTTGTCAGCAGAGGCGGCTCAAGCATTATTTGCTGTTGGATGTTATTGGCGTTTATTAAGGCAGTTGACAGAAGCACTTACAGATATGGGGGTGTTCGTCAATGAAATCTATTTCCAGAAGAGCGTTAGTTCTTTATTTGATAATGATACTTTTCCTTGTAGGTAGCGGAGTTTTATTCTTTAATCTTGTTACTCATTCTGAAGAATGGGCAATGAATAAGGCCAATAAGCATCTTTACAATTCCGGTTCATTGGCAACAGCAGGAGATATTCTTGATATTAATGGAACTGTTCTTGTATCTACAAAAGATGGTAGTCGTTCATATAATAAAGATAAATCAATAAGACTTGGAACACTTCATACTGTGGGGGATAGTTCAGGTTATATCGCAAGTGGTGTTCAAAGTGCATTTAAAGATGATATCACTGGATATTCTCTGGTAGATGGTGTGTACAATCTGAAAAAGTATGGCAAAGGCAATGATTTAAAACTGACATTGAATGCAAAAATTTGCAAGGTTGCATACGATGCATTAAAAGGATATAAGGGCACAGTTGGAGTTATGAACTACAAAACAGGCGAATTAATTTGCATTGTTTCAACTCCTACATTTGATGTTTATAATAAACCCGAAGATATTCATACAGATACAAGCGGAAAATATGAAGGTATCTATATGAATAGATTCTTTTCGGGACTTTATACTCCTGGTTCAACATTTAAAGTAATTACTGCAGCTTCTGCTATTGAAAATATTCCTGACATTTATGAACAGGAATTTGTTTGTAAGGGTAAGATTCAGATTGGTGAAGGATATGTTATTTGTAATGGTGAGCATGGAAAAATAAGCTTTGAACAAGCTTTGAATAAGTCATGTAACTGTGCTTTTGCTGTGATTGCAGAGAAACTTGGCACACAGGCTCTTACTACAACAGCAGAGAGAATTGGTTTTAATAGCACAAAGACTTTAATCAGCGAAAAAATCTATTGCGAAAAGAGTAGAATCAATTTATCAAATGCAAAGACTCTTGACCTTGGTTGGGCAGGAATAGGACAGTACACAACTCTTATCAATCCTTGTCAGATGCTGACGATAATCTCTTCTATTGCAAATGGCGGTGAAGCAATATCACCATATCTTATGGCTGAACTTATTTCTCCCGAAGGAAAGGTAATTGCAGTGGGAGAAAGTCAGGTTGCAGGACAATATTTCACTGAATCTGTTGCATCTGATTTAAATAAACTTCTTCGTTCAAATGTAAAAAAACAGTATGGTGATTCACTATTCCCGGGAATGGAAATGTGTGGAAAAACCGGTACTGCAGAAATCAGTGACGATAGCAATAAAAAGCCAAACGGATTATTTGTGGGGTATTCTCAAAGAGAAGATATGCCTTTTGCAATAATCGTTGTCGCAGAAGATACAAATTCATCAATGAGTAGTGCAGTGCCTATTGCTTCAAAGGTTATGAAAGCAGTAAAAACAGAATACACAAAATAAAAGATGAGTATTTTTTTACTCATCTTTTTTGTTTAATGCTTTCGCATATTCATATAATTCTGTATGGTCATTTTTTAGCTTTTCGCTTATTACCAAATCAAGAAGTGAGTTTAACATTTGACCTATTTGTTTGCCACGATACCCTATTTCAGCTAAATCGTTGCCGTTGATTGCAAGGTCCTTTAAGGAAAAACACTCTTTTTCTGTGATAATTTCATTTATGATATTTTCTGTTTCACTATAGAATGTTTCGCCACGATAATATTTTGGATTTTGAGCAGAGTTATCACTATGTTTTACCTCGATTAAAGGAAAAATCAAATCTGTACCAATTTGCGACATGATTTTCTTTAATCTTTTTCTATCAGGATTAGTAAAGTTATTAACTATAATAGGCGAATCGTGAAATGCAACAAGTGTGACAACTTTATTCTTTGTTTCGTTATCAAAACGAAGTCGAGTCAGTATCTTTTCTGTGATTTCGGCACTTTTTTTAGGGTGTCCGTAGTAATGCTGTTCACCTTTTTCATCAAAATGCGCAACCAAAGGTTTCGCAATATCGTGGAAAAACAATGCAAGTCGTGTTACTGTATCAGCAGGAGAACTTTTTTCCATAGCCTTTAAGGTGTGGGTATATACATCAAAACAGTGATGACGATTTTCTTGTTTGAAGTTTATACAAGGCTTGATTTCGGGAATAAAAACAGAAATAACATCGGAAAATTCCTGCAAAACAGCATAAGCATTTTTGCCACAGATAAGTTTCACGAATTCGTCACGGATTCTCTCGGCTGAAATATTGTGAAGCAAGTCTTTGCACTTGTGAATAGCAGATTTTGTGTTTTCCTCGATAGTAAAGCCTAGAACAGAAGAAAATCTTAATGCACGTAGAATCCTCAAAGCATCTTCCTGAAATCGTGTTTGGGCATCGCCGATACAACAAATAGTTTGATTTTTAATATCATCAATTCCGTTTACAAGATCGCAGAATCCATCCGAAAAATCATAAGCAATAGCATTCATTGTGAAATCACGACGCACAACATCATCCGAAAGTGATTTTGAAAAGGTTACACTATCGGGGTGCCGATTGTCGGAATAAGTGCTTTCACTTCTGTATGTGGTTATCTCAAGGGGCTCATTTTCAATAAGCACAGTTACTGTACCGTGTTTAATCCCTGTTTCAATAACACGAAAACCTGAAAAAACCTCTTTAACCTGTGTGGGAGTGGCGTTTGTTGTAATATCGATATCACCAATGGGGAGTCCCATAATAAAATCTCGTACGCTTCCACCGATTAAAAATGCCTCAAAGCCACTGTTTTTCAGTAACTCAACAGCAGTTTTTGAGGCAGGTTTAAAATTATTTGTTTTGTTCATTTAAAGCCTCAGTAAGAGCAAGAGCTAACTGGTCAGGACATGATGTAGGTTTAAAACCACATTTAATACCCTTTATAACTGGAATAATTTCTTCAGCTTTTTTACCTTCAACAAGTGCTGCAATACCTTTAAGGTTTCCGTTGCAACCACCAAAGAAAGAAACATTTTTTACAATTCCGTCTTCAAGGTCAAAAGTGATTTCACGGGAGCATACACCTCGTGTTTTGTATTTGAAATCCATTTATTTTACCTCGCTGATTTTATTTGAAAGTGTTACTAATTCATCCATTGTAAGCGCCTCTGCACGGGCTGTGAGAGAAAGTCCTGCATTTTCTACTGCAAGAGATATTTTGTCTTTAGGTATTCCCATACCACTTGAAAGTGAGTTGAGAATTGTTTTTCTCCTCTGTGCAAAAGCAGATTTAACCATTTTAAAGAAAAGTTCTTCGTCAGTTACCTTGTAGTCCCCCTTTTTAGTTAGGTCAAGTTCAATTACACAACTGTCAACCTTTGGACTTGGCATAAATGACCCCCGGGAAACATCAAAGAGTTTTCGTGCCTGTGCATAGTAATTTACTGCAACAGTTACTGCGCCACTTTCCCTCGAGCCAACCTTTGCACAAAGACGGTCAGCGGCTTCCTTTTGTACCATAACAATTATCTTGTTAAATGGTAGTTTTTCCTCTAAAAGTCGCATTATAACAGGGGAAGTGATATAGTATGGCAGATTTGCACACACAAAAATTTCCATTCCCTCAAAATGCTCCTTAATTATGGAGTCAAGGTCAGCTTTTAAAATATCCTCGTTAATAAGTGTTAGATTATCATATCCTGCAAGGGTGTCATTAAGCACAGGGAAAAGCCTTGTATCAAGCTCGATACAAACAACCTTGTCAGTTCTTTCAAGGAGTTCTTTTGTAAGAACACCAACGCCTGCACCGATTTCAATAACACCGATTTTACCATCTGCTCCGTCCCTTACAGCCTCAGCCATTCTTGGACAAACAGTTGGGTTAACAAGGAAATTTTGTCCTAAACCTTTTGAAAATGTAACATTATGCTCACCCATAACTCTCTTGATTACGGAGATGTCGGTGAGAGTGTAATTTTTCTTATCCAATATACTTTTCCTTTACTTTACCTAAAAGTTTCATACCCTCAACGATTTTTTCGTCAGAAGGAGTGGAGAAATTCATTCTGAAACAATTTGTTTCTTCGTCGTTTATCATAAATGCAGTTCCTGGAACAACAGCAACCTTGTTTGCAATACAGTCCGTTACAAATTCAAGCATATTTACATTATCAGGTAACTTGCACCATACAAAAAGGCCACCCTCAGGACGAACATATTCAACAAAATCACCAAGTTCGCTATCAATAAGGTCACACATAAGATTTAACTTTCTGCGATAGATATCACGGATTTTTTCAATGTGTGCATTTACGTCATTCTGTTCCATCCATTTGTCAACAAGCATCTGTGAAAATACAGGAGTATGAACATCGGAAGCTTGCTTACCAACTGTCATTTTTGCGACAATTGGTGATGGTGCAACAATGTAACCAACACGGATACCGGGTGCTAAAAGTTTTGAGAAAGAACCTGCGTAAATAACTATTCCGTCTTCATCAAAACTCTTGATAGATGGGATGTCTTCACCTGAAACTCTCAAATCACCATATGGATTATCTTCGAGAATGAGAAGACCGTATTTTTTAGCAAGTTCATAAACTGCCTTTCTCTTCTGGAGGCTCATTGTAGCACCTGATGGATTCTGGAAGTTTGGAATTGTGTAAATAAATCTTGGGTTAGTTGCGTTTTTGATAGCTTCTTCCAATTTTTCAATATTCATTCCGTCTGCTTCAACAGGTACACCTGCAAGCTTACAACCATATGAACGGAAGCAGTTAAGAGAACCGATAAATGACGGACATTCGCAGATTACTGTGTCCCCTAAATCACAAAGTGCCTTTGTAGCAAGGTCCATAACCTGCTGAGCACCTGATGTGACAATGAGTGAGTCAAAGTCTTTGCCGATATCATATCTGTCTTTAACAAATTTCGTAAGTCTTTCAATTAAAGGTCTGTAACCCTCTGTAACACCGTATTGTAATGCCGTTACAGGAGCAGTCTCGAAGATTTCTGCTGAAATTCTTTTAACCTCATCAATAGGGAATGATGCTGCGTCAGGATTTCCTGCCGCAAAAGGAATAATAGCAGGGTCCTGTGTTGCCTTTAAAATTTCACGGATTGCAGATGGCTGAAGTCCTGAAATTCTTTTAGAAAAATAATAATCCATTTGTGTCACCTGATTTAAAAAGAAATATATGGTATTTTATCATAATATATGTTTGTTTGCAAGTTGTTGAAAAATAAAACTGCCCTGAAAAACAGGACAGTTTACATTTATGCCATTTCTTTTGCAAGAGCCTTGATTTGCTCAATGTTTTCAGGTTTTACTGCAGAATGAATTATTACAATATTTTCTGCAAAAGTAATTTTCTTGCTGTTTTCAAAAGCTTTTGCGATTTTGTTCTTTACAACTGGTGCCCATGAGCCATTTTCAACAATACCGATTTTGCGATTTCTGTATCCTCTTTCAGTAAGTTCATTTATAAATTCTCTCATGAATGGGAATAAGTCGCCATTGTAGGTTGTTGTAGCAAGGATGATTTTTCCGTAACGGAAAGCATCTTCGACTGCTTCAGCCATATCGTCACGGGCAAGGTCGTTTATTGCAACCTTAGGACAACCTGCATTTTTAAGTTCTTCTGCCAAAATTTCAACAGCATTTTTTGTGTTGCCATAAACGGATGTATAGCAAATTACAACACCGTCGCTTTCCACACCATAGGATGACCAGATGTCGTAAAGATTGAGATAATACCCAAGATTTTCAGTAAGAATTGGTCCATGCAACGGACAGATTGTCTGAATATCAAGTCCTGCTGCTTTTTTAAGGACTGCCTGTACCTGTGCACCGTATTTACCAACAATGCCGAAATAATATCTTCTTGCTTCACAAGCCCAGTCCTCTTCAACATCCAATGCACCGAATTTACCAAAACCATCAGCAGAGAAAAGCACTTTTTCCGTGCTGTCATAGGTCATCATAACCTCAGGCCAATGTACCATAGGGGCTAAAACGAATGTAAGGGTATGGTTGCCAAGTGATAAAGTATCGCCTTCACCAACTACAAGTCTTCTATCAGCGTAATCTGTGCCGAAAAACTTATTCATCATTACAAAAGCTCTGTCTGTAGCAACGATTGTTGCATTAGGGTAAGCTTCTGCAAAGCGGTTAATATTTGCAGAGTGGTCAGGCTCCATATGTTGAACGATAAGATAATCAGGAGAAGTTTCTCCTAATTCATTTTTAATATTCTGCATCCATTCATCAAAAAAATTCTTATCAACAGTATCCATAACTGCGATTTTTTCATCCTTAATGATGTATGAATTATATGCCATACCGTTTGGCACAATATACTGACCTTCAAAAAGGTCGATGTTATGGTCGTTTACACCAATATATTTTACATCCTTTAACATAATATATCTCCTTATCCTAATAATATATCAAAAGCAAGCATTAAGCAGAATCCTGCTAAAAGTGAGTATGTAGCTCCTCGTTCACTACCGTGTGAATGAGTTTCAGGTATCATTTCATCACTTATTACATAGAGCATTGTACCACCTGCAAATGCAAGAGCAAAGGGGAGTATGGTGAGTGAGATATTAACGGCAAAAAAGCCGATAAAGGTTCCGACAACCTCAACCGCACCCGTCATCAGCGCATAAAGAAGTGCGCGGTGCGGTTTTATTCCGAGTGTCCGAAGTTGTATGGATAAGCGATGAGAGAAGGTTGTCTTACCCGAGGAAGACGGTCCCGCTATCATAATAAACTTCTTATTACCGGAGGCTACAATCTGTTCTGCAATCTCACCGATCCGTTTCTCCAGTAACGCTTCCTGAATCAGCATAATATCATTGATATTGCCCTGTGTAATCTGTTCATTCAGATCTGCTACCGTAGCAATTCCCATCATCTGCCCCCACTGATTGGATTTGTTCAGTGTTGCAAACAATTTCGGTTGCGGTACAAATTCCGGAATCATGCCCGGTGTTTTCCGCTGTGGCATCTGTAAAATAAAACCGTTCTCATACAGACTTAAGTCAAAATATTTTAAAATACCGGAACTCTGCGGCATATACCCATAATTATAATCCGTATAACCATCAAAATTATATACATTCGTTCGGGAAGAACGGCGTACCCGTAACAGTTTTACCTTATCTTCCATCCCTGCCTTGGCAAACAGCTCCCTTGCC
>CALBQZ010000178.1 GCA_937899735.1 uncultured Clostridia bacterium
CAACATTCATCAACGGTCTTAAAAAAGCTGGTATTGACCTTAACAGAAAGATGCTCTCAGAGATTGCGATCGCAGACCCTGCAGCATTTACAGCACTTACAGAAAAAGCAAAAGAAGCACTTAAATAAGAAATTAACCACGCATGAGAAAATCCCTCACGCGTGGTTTTTCCGTTTTTTAAATTATGTTTGATATTGTAATAAATGCAAAGAATAACCCGAAAATTAAAGAAGTAAAAGCTCTTTTGACATCTTCAAAGGACAGAAAAAACAGCGGACTTTTCGTAGTGGAAGGTGTCCGTTTGTGTTATGATGCCTTTTTGAGCGGATGCGAAATACAGAGTATTTTTTGTACTGAAAACTGTGCTGAAAAATTCAGTGAAGAAATCACATCTTTACGTGAAAATTGCAAGGCTTATTATACTGTCAGCAATGATGTTATAAAAGCTATCAGCGATACAGTTACACCTCAGGGTGTGGTGTGTACAGTAAAGATGAAACAGAATAGTTTTGAGTATGAAAACGGAAAAAAATACATTGCTCTGGACACTATCCAAAATCCAGATAACCTTGGTGCGATTTCCCGAACAGCCGAGGCGTTGGGTCTTGACGGAATGGTGATTTGTGGTGGTTGCGATATTTATAACCCTAAGGCTTTAAGAGCCTCAATGGGAGCACTTTTCAGACTTCCTATCTGTATTTGCCAAAGTCTTGAAGATGAGGTTGAAAAATGCAGAAAATTGGGTATAAACACATTTGCAACAGTTCCTGACAGAGATGCAAGAAATATTGTTACCATAGATTTTTCAAAGGGTGGATTGTGCATAATCGGTAATGAGGGAAACGGTGTTTCAAAGGAAATTATCGAAAAATGCGATGACCGTGTTACAATAAAAATGGATGGCAGGGCAGAGTCTTTGAATGCTGCGTCTGCCGCATCAATAGTTATGTGGGAAATGGCACGATGAATTACGATTTGTACTGGATTTGGATGTCCTGTGGACTTGGTGCAGGAGCCTCTTGTCTTGATTTAATTTCATATTACGAGTGGAACCCACAGGAGATTTATGGGTCAAGCTTTAATAAGATTTTCTCTCTCGATGTCCTTACTAAACGTCAGGTGGAAAAGCTTAAAAGTTTTCCACTTGAAAAAGCACAGGAAATTCTTGACACGGTAAAATCAAAGGGATGGAAGGTAATTACTCCGTCAAGTGAGTATTATCCACATAATTTAATCACTTTGCAGGATTTGCCCTTGGCTTTATATGTTGAGGGTGATGAAACTGTTTTGACGAAGGAACTTGCAGTTTCTGTTGTCGGTGCAAGAAAGGCATCGGATTACGGAAAATCCGTTGCAAGAGCATTATCTGCTGCCTTGTCTGAAAAAGGATTTACAATCGTTTCAGGTGGAGCGTTAGGAATTGATAGTGCAGCTCATCAAGGTGCTCTCGATGAAAACGGAAAAACAATCTGTGTATTGGGATGCGGTCTGGGGACAAAATATCTTATGGACAACAAACCATTAAGGGATAAAATTGTGAAAAACGGTACGTTGGTTACTGAGTTTCCACCGTTTACTCCTGCCAGTCGTACAACATTCCCTTTGAGAAACCGTATTATTTCCGGAATGACATTGGGAACAATTGTTGTTGAAGCAGGGGAGCGAAGTGGCTCACTTATCACTGCAAGATGTGCACTTGAACAAGGCAGGGATGTATTTGCTGTGCCGGGTGATTTAGTAAGTTCATCGTTTTTGGGAACAAATAATCTTATCCGTAATGGTGCAACACCTGTGTTTTCACCAAACGATATTCTGGAGGCATATTATTTCCGTTATCACGACATATTCAAGGATAAAGAACGATTTGCAGATGATGAAATAATTAAAAGAGCACAGAAATATTTAACTGCTCAAGAAACACAAAAAGAAGAAAAAGTTGAAAAGCCAAAAGTGGTTGAGGTGACAGAAAAGATTAAGAGAGAAACACCGGACTACTTGACGGATAACGCTAAAAAAGTATATGATTTCATAGGCAATGAGCCTGTGCACATAGACGAAATTATTAATCATTGCGGAATGACTACGGATAAAACCCTTTCCGCAATAACAGAACTTGAAATTTATGGTCTTGTCACGCAATTAAGTGGCAGACGTTATAAGATATAAGGATGATGATATATGTCAAAACTTGTAATTGTTGAGTCGCCTTCAAAGGCAAAAAGTATTCAGAAATACCTTGGAAAGGATTACAATGTTGTATCTTCAAAAGGTCATATTCGTGACTTGCCTGCTGCAAAGTTAAGTGTTGATATTAAAAATGATTTCGCACCAAAATACGCAGTAATCAAGGGTAAAGAAAAATTAGTAAAAGAGCTCAAAGAACTTGCAGATAAGTCGGAAGCAGTTATTCTCGCAGCCGACCCTGACCGTGAGGGAGAAGCTATTTCCTGGCACCTTGCAACACTTCTTGACCTTGATATGAATGACAACAATCGTGTTAAATTCAATGAAATCAATAAAAATAGTGTTGTTAAGGGCATCGAACACCCTGAAAAAATAGATTTGGACTTAGTTAATGCACAGCAGGCTCGTCGAATTCTTGACAGAATTGTTGGTTATACCCTCAGTCCATTTATTTCGCAGAAAATTCGTCGTGGACTTTCAGCGGGTCGTGTGCAATCTGTTGCTGTGCGACTTGTTGTTGACCGTGAAAACGAAATAAGAGCATTCAATCCTGAAGAGTATTGGACACTTGATGCGAAAATGCTTGCACCATCATCAAAGAAGGCTTTTAAGGCACAATTCTCAGGAGATGAAACAGGTAAGGTAAAAATTACAGACAAAGAGCAGAGTGATATGTATCTTGCTCGTCTCGACGGTGCAGAATACACGGCAACATCAGTAAAAAAAGGTGTTCGTCGACGTCAGCCTGCTCCACCTTTTACAACATCAACAATGCAACAGGAAGCATCCCGTAAACTTAATTTCCAGGCAAGAAAAACAATGAAAGTTGCTCAGGAACTTTACGAAGGTGTTGAGGTTAATGGATTTGGCTCGGTGGGTCTTATTACGTACATGAGAACGGACTCTCTTCGCATTTCGGAAGAATCAAGAGCAGCAGCAAATGAATATATTAAAAATACTTTCGGTGAAGATTATCTTCCTGAAAAACCAAGATATTTCAAGACAAAAGCAAATGCTCAGGATGGTCACGAGGCTATTCGTCCAACTATGATGGCAATTACTCCTGAGGTTGCAAAAGCAAGCCTTACAAACGACCAGTATAAGCTTTATACCCTTATCTGGAAGCGTTTTGTTGCGTCGTTAATGGCAAATTGTGTTCAGGATACTGTTAAGGCAGAAATCACAGGCGCTAACGAAACTGATAAGGTAAATGGTAAGTTTGTAACATTTGTTGCAAATGGCTATTCAGTTCGTTTTGATGGGTTTACATGCCTTTATGAAACAGGTACTGATGAGGATGAGGAAGAAGAAAGCAAACTTCCAAAAATCAATGAAGGCGATACAACAAAAATGAAAGAACTTGCAGGAAATCAGCACTTCACACAACCACCTGCAAGATATACAGAAGCATCTCTTATCAAAGCACTTGAAGAAACAGGTGTTGGTCGTCCATCAACTTACGCATCAATTATCTCAACAATTACACAGAGAGAATATGTTATCCGTGAGCAGAAACAGTTAAAACCAACTGAATTAGGTGAGGCTATTACTGCACTCCTTAAAGACAAATTCTCAAAGATTGTTAATGTTAAGTTTACTGCAGGTATGGAATCACAGCTTGATATGGTTGAAAGTGGCGAAACTGATTATATCAAGATGCTTCACGAATTCTATGACGATTTTATTGCAACTGTTGATAAGGCAAAGACAGAAATGCAGGGTCAGAAAATCAAACTTAAAGAAGACGAAACAGATATAAAATGTGACAAGTGTGGAAGAAATATGGTTATCAAATCAGGGCGTTTTGGTAAATTCCTTGCTTGTCCTGGATATCCTGAATGTAAAAATACAAAACCATTAGTTGTGGAAACTAAAGCAACTTGTCCTGTTTGTGGTGGCAAGGTAATCGAGAAAAAATCTAAAAAAGGCTATGCTTTCTATGGATGCGGAAATTATCCTGAATGTAACTTTATGACTTGGGATAAGCCAACTGATGACCTTTGTCCACAGTGTGGAAAATCACTTTTCAAACGCAAGGGTGGAATTGTGGCTTGTCTTAATGAAGGTTGTGGATTTGAGAAAAAAGCAGAGAGAAAGAGAAAGGCTAAAGAGGAATGAGAGTAGCTGTTATCGGTGGTGGACTTGCAGGTGTTGAATGTGCATCTGCATTGTCACGAAACGGAATAATGGTTGACTTGTTTGAAATGAAGCCCTTAAAAAAGTCTCCTGCACATAAATTGGATACACTTGCTGAGCTTGTGTGTTCAAACTCATTAAAAGCAGAAAGACTTAATTCTGCAGCAGGACTTTTAAAGCACGAAATGGCATATTTAGGCTCGATTTGTGTTGAAACTGCCTATGAGTGTAAGGTTGAAGCAGGTGGTGCACTTGCAGTTGACCGTTATGAGTTTTCAAGGATTATTACCGAAAAAATCAAGAATGATAAAAATATAAACATTATAGAAAAAGAAGTTGCTGATATTCCTGAGGGGTATGATGGTGTTGTTGTTTGTGCAGGACCTCTGGCTAGTGATAGTCTTGCTGAAAAAATCCGTCAGATGTGTGGCAATGGACTTTCTTTCTATGATGCAGCAGCACCGATTGTAAGTGCTGAAAGTATTGATATGGAATGTGCCTTTGCTCAGTCAAGATATGACCGTGGTGGTGAGGCTGACTATATCAACTGTCCAATGAACAAGGAAGAATATGAGGCGTTTTATGAGGCCATTATCAATGCTGAAAGTGCTGATGTTCATTCATTTGATAAACGAAAAGACGTTTATGAGGGTTGTATGCCGATTGAGGTTTTAGCATCTCGTGGCAAGGATACTATGAGATATGGCCCACTTAAACCTGTTGGACTTACTGACCCAAGAACAGGTCACAGACCTTGGGCAAATCTTCAACTTCGTAAAGAAAATAGAGATGGTACAATGTACAATCTTGTAGGATTTCAGACAAATCTTAAATTCGGTGAACAAAAACGAGTTTTCTCTATGTTCCCTGCACTTAAAAATGCAGAATTTGTCCGTTATGGTGTAATGCATAGAAACACTTTTATTGATTCCCCAAGACTCTTGAATGGTGATTTCAGTTTGAGAAGTAACCCATTGCTTTTCTTCGGCGGACAGATTACAGGCGTTGAGGGATACATGGAATCTGCTGCAAGTGGTCTTATGGCAGGACTTAATCTTGCACGAAGACTTCGTGGAGAAAAAACCGTTATTCTTCCAGTTGATACTATGATTGGTGCATTGAGCCGATACATAAGTGACGAAACAGTTAAGAATTTTCAACCAATGGGTGCAAACTTTGGTGTTTTGCCACCATTGGATGAAAAAATCAGAGATAAACAAGAACGATATATGCAACTTGCAACCAGAGGCATGGAATCATTAAAAACATTTGTAAAAAACAATAATTTAGGTGAAAAAAATGACTGATTTTGAAAAGAAAATCGGATATAAATTTAAGGATAAGTCTTTGCTGCTGCGAGCATTGACTCACTCTTCTTATGCTAATGAAAAGGGTACAGGCCTTGACAATGAGCGCCTGGAGTTTTTAGGTGACTCAGTTTTAGGTTTTATTACGGCGGAATACCTTTTTGAGCATTATAAAAACAAACAAGAGGGGGAACTCACAAAAAAGCGTGCTTATGCAGTTTGTGAGAAAACACTTTTTGAATATGCTGAAAAAATTCAGTTAGGTGATATGATTCTTTTGGGTAAAGGTGAAGAGCATACTGGTGGCAGACATCGACCATCCGTCGTGTCCGATGCGTTCGAGGCAGTGATTGCTGCAATTTACCTTGATGGTGGTATTGAAGAAGCAAAGAATTTTGTTTTACCATTTATTGAGATTTCATCAGAAGAAACACCGGTTTTCAAAGACTATAAGAGTACTTTGCAGGAAGTTTTACAGCAGAATCCGACAGAAAAATTTGAGTATGTTGTAGTTGGAGAAAACGGACCTGACCACAACAAAGAATTTATTGTTGAAATTCATATGAACAGCAATGTAATCGGCAGAGGTGTTGGCAGAAGCAAGAAAAAAGCTGAACAGGAAGCCGCAAAATCCGCTTTGGAGTTAATGGGATTATGAGCCACTCTAATATAAGTGTTTTTGTGCCTCATAAAGGCTGTCCTAATGACTGTAGTTTCTGTAATCAAAGAGCAATCAGCGGACAAACTATCCCCGCGACACCCGAGGATGTTGAAAAAGCAGTGCTTACTGCGTTAAAACATAATATTGACCCGGAAAATACTGAAATTGCATTTTTCGGTGGCAGTTTTACGGCGATTGAAAGGGAATACATGTGTTCTCTTTTAACCGCCGCAAAGCATTTTTTAGATACTCATAAATTTAAGGGAATTAGAGTGTCAACACGCCCTGACTGCATTGATGACGAGGTGCTTTCCGTCCTTAAAAACTATGGTGTAACTGCTATAGAATTAGGTGCACAGAGTATGGATGACGAGGTGCTTTCAGCCAATCGCAGAGGTCATTCTGCAGACGACGTAAAACGAGCATCAAGACTGATAAAAGACTATGGATTTGAACTTGGTTTGCAGATGATGACTGGACTTTATAAAAGTGATTTTCAAAAAGATTTGCAAACAGCAAAGGAAATTATAAAGTTACAACCTGATACTGTGAGAATCTATCCAACAGTTGTGTTGAAAAACACTCTTCTTGGTGATTTGTATGAAAAGGGTGAGTATAAAGCACCGACTGCAGAGGAGTCCGTACCACTTTGTGCTGAGTTTTTGCAGATGTTTGAAAATGAGGGTATAAAAGTCATTAAGTTAGGCCTTCATAGTAGCGAAACGGTGGAAGGTGATATGCTTGGTGGTGGATATCATCCTGCTTTTCGTGAACTCTGTGAAGGGTACATATATCTTCAAAAAATGCTTGATAAAATGAACGGAAAAGAAAAAAATTGCAGTTATGTGATTTATGTTAGAAACAAAGACCTTTCAAAGGCAAAAGGACAGCAGAAAAGAAACGAAAAAGCATTGAAAAATCAAGGCTTTTATTGTATAATAAAAGGTAAAGAAAATTTAGAAAGATTTGAGATTGAGGTAGATGTGGAATGATATTAAAATCAATCACAATGCAGGGCTTTAAATCTTGTCCTGACAAAACTGTACTTCAATTTAATAAAGGAATAACAGGCGTTGTTGGTCCTAATGGTAGTGGTAAGAGTAACATCTCTGATGCTGTCCGTTGGGTTCTTGGTGAACAGTCCACAAAGAGTCTTCGTGGCTCAAAAATGGAAGATGTTATTTTCAGTGGTACAAAGCTACGCAAGGCAACAGGTTTTGCGGAGGTAACACTCTGTCTTGATAACACTGACCGTGCACTTGGTAACGATAATGATGAAGTAAATATCACTCGTCGTTTTTATCGTAGTGGTGACAGTGAGTACAAAATCAACGGTGAAAGCGTAAGACTTCGTGACATCAACGAGTTGTTTATGGATACCGGTCTTGGCCGAGACGGTTATTCAATGGTCAGCCAGGGTAAGATTGCTGAGCTTATTTCTTCAAAATCAGGTGAGCGCCGTGAAATGTTTGAAGAAGCAGCAGGAATTTCACATTTCCGTTATAAAAGACATGATGCTCTTAAGCGTCTTTCTCAGGCGGAAGAAAATCTTGTTCGTTTAAGAGATATTTTAAGTGAACTTGAAAGTCGTGTAGGACCTCTTAAAACACAGAGTGAAAAAGCACAGAAGTTCTTGGTTCTTGCCGAAGAAAGAAAGAACCTTGAAATCGGAATCTGGCTTCATAATATTGAAAAGACTCAGGAAAAACTCAAAGAGCAAGACAGAAAAATCGACATTGCTTCCGTTCAGTATAAAGATGCTCAGAAACAGCTTGAAGAAATTGAGCAGAAGATGAACGATATTGTGGAGAAGACACACGAAATCAACATTAAGATTGAAGAGGTTCGTTCTTCTACATCACACTTTGAAGAACAGGCAAGTGAACTTGAAGCACAGGCTAAGGTTTACGAAAACTCAATTTTACATAATAACGAGTCCATTGAAAGACTCGAAAAAGATAAATTACTTGCAAGTACTGATGATGCTGACATTGGTGTTCAGGTTGCTGAAACAGAAGAGCAAAAAGCAAAAGCACAAGAAAGTCTTGATAGTGCAAACAAAAAGTTGGAAGCACAGATTGCAGAAATTGAAAAGTTGCAGGTTGAAAATAACGAATTTGCAACCGTTGCGGCAGAACTTGCTAAAGAAATTTCTTTGCTTACAGTCAGTCTTGCAGATAATCGAGTTATCAGTGAAACAGCAAATTCACAGATTGAAGAAATTAAAACAAGAATTGCAACTATCGACGAACTTTTAGGCAATCGTAAAGAAATAGTTTTAGCTCTTGAGGAGCAGAGGAATAATGCGAAAAAAGCACTTGATGATTGTGTTGAAAAAATCAACGAATATAAAAATGCAGTTGACGGTTATCGCATAAAGGTTCAGACAAGAACCGAAAAGAGTGAAAAAGTAAAAGCTGAAATAGCTGCTCTTGATGGTGAGATTGACCGTAAGAACGAAAGAATCAGAATTCTTGATGAACTAGAAAAGAATATGGAAGGTTATCAGGGTTCTGTTCGTAGTGTTATGAAAGAGAGTAACCGTGGTGCATTGAATGGTATTCACGGACCACTTTCACAACTTATAACTGTTAAGGACAGGTATTCAGTTGCAGTTGAAACTGCACTTGGAGTTGCTATCCAAAATGTTGTTGTTGACAATGAAAACGATGCAAAACGAGCAATTGCATTCCTTAAGGAATCACGTGGTGGTCGTGCAACATTCTTGCCACTTACAGCAATTAAGTCAAGAAGTCTTGATGAAAAGGACCTTGATGATGCTTATGGATTTGTAAGCATCGCAGCTGACTTAGTTGATT
Source organism: uncultured Clostridia bacterium (assembly GCA_937899735.1). GTDB lineage: Bacteria > Bacillota > Clostridia > Oscillospirales > Acutalibacteraceae > Fimenecus. The sequence goes on from CALBQZ010000178.1 coordinate 9,108, forward strand.
CTGACAAGAAATATCGTGATATTATCGAAAATCTTCTCGGTAAAACAGTTGTTTGTGAAGATATGGATTCTGCCATCGCTATGGCAAAGAAATATAAAAACAGATTTAAAATTGTTACATTGGATGGTCAGGTTATCAATGCCGGTGGTTCAATGACAGGTGGTAGTAAGGCTCAAGGTATTGGAATGTTAAGTCGTTCTAATGAGATTGAGAAACTTACAAAATCCGTTAATGATTTGAAGGATAAGAAAGATTCACTTCTTATTCAGGAAAAGATGCTCGGTGAAGATTTGGCTTCTGCAGTTGCCGACCTTAACGGTATCGAGGGTGATATTCTTTCTGCAAACGAAGAAAAAATTCGTCTTGAGGGTGAATATAATCTTGCTGTTCAGCAGTATGAAACATCTTCAGGTGGAGTTAGTGAATTAATTGACGAAGAAAGAATACTCAACGAACGAATTGAAAAAATAAATGAAGATAGCCTTTTAGCAAAGACCAAAGTTGAAGAATTGACAACAGAAATTGATGAAAAGGAAAAGAGCCTTGAAGCTGTCAGTGGTGACAGAGAGAGTCTTTCTCTTGTCCGTGAAGAACTTGGTGCAAAGGCTGAACAGATTCGTCTTGAAATTCTCGGCTTCGAAAAGGATATTGAGTCAGCAGATGATAACATTCGTCGTCTTAATATTCTTAAAGGTTCACATTCTGACAGAATGGGTGAACTTGATGCTGAAATCGAAACATTCAAGAACAAAAACATTTGGCTTACAAAGGATATTGAAAGTCTCAGAGATTCTGCAAATGAGCTTCGTAAACAGTGTGGCGACGCAAAGACAAATGTTGATGAGTTGCTTGAAGCTCGTGCACAGTTAGAAAAAGAAAGCACAGATTTACGTAATCTTGAAAAAGAAAAAGCATCCGAGAGAGAAAGAGTAAGCGGTGAGCTTGTTCGTCTTGAGGAAAGAAAAGCATCAATGCTTACAGAGTATGAGGAGTATAACTCAAAACTCTATGATGAATATCAGTTGACAAGAAGAGAGGCAATTGCACTCCAAATTGTCATTGAAAATATCGGTGAAGCAAGAACAAGGCTTTCTGCACTCAAGAACGAAATCAGAGGTCTTGGTTCGGTTAACGTTTCTGCTATTGATGAATATAGAGAAGTGTCCGAAAGATACGAATTTATGTCCGAACAAATCGGTGACGTTGAAAAATCAAAGTTGGAACTCATTAAACTTATTGACGAGTTGACAACAAAAATGAGTATTCAGTTCCGTGAGCAATTCCAGAAAATCAATGTTTCATTTGGTGAGACATTTGCTGAACTCTTCGGTGGTGGTAAGGCTGAGTTAGTTCTTGAAGACGAAATGAATGTCCTAGAATGTGATATTGAGATTAAAGTTCAGCCACCGGGCAAAAATGTTCAGAACATAAACCTGCTTTCAGGTGGTGAAAAGGGACTTTCTGCTATTGCACTTCTCTTTGCAA
>CALBQZ010000179.1 GCA_937899735.1 uncultured Clostridia bacterium
TTTTCATAAAGGAATGTATCTGTTACGATAAATGCTTTCTTTGAACCACGAACTGTACGAAGCTCATCAAGAGCAACAGGTAAGCATCCTTTCTTAATGTATACCTTTTCAGGTGCGCGGAACCAGAGCATATTTTCCCTTCTTTCTGCCACTGTTTTAATATTGATAAGGTGTTTAACACCAACGTTTTCTGATACTGAGTTGCCACCCCATGAACCACAACCAAGTGTAAGTGATGGAGCAAGTTTGAAGTTGTAAAGGTCACCGATACCACCGTGTGATGAAGGTGTATTAACAAGAATACGGCAAGTCTTCATTCTCGCTGCAAAAGCGTTGAGCTTTTCTGTATCTGTAACTTCGTTAAGGTAAACTGAAGATGTATGACCGTAACCACCGTCTGCTACAAGGTGTTCTGCTTTTGAGAGTGCATCTTCAAAATCAGTTGCTTTATACATAGCAAGAACCGGAGAAAGCTTTTCATGTGCAAATTCTTCGCTGATGTCAACACTTTCAACTTCACCAATAAGAATCTTTGTACCTGCCGGTACTGTTACACCTGCAAGTTCTGCGATTTTTGCAGCAGGCTGACCAACGATTTTAGCATTAAGAGCCCCGTTGATAATAATTGTCTTTCTAACTTTTTCTGTTTCAGCAGGGTCAAGTAAGTAACAACCTCTTGTTGCGAACTCTGTTTTTACAGCATCATAAATGCTTTCAAGTACTATAACTGACTGCTCAGAAGCACAAATCATACCATTATCAAATGTCTTTGAGTGAATAATTGAGTTAACTGCAAGAAGAATGTCTGCACTGTCATCGATAATTGCAGGAGTGTTACCGGCACCAACGCCAAGAGCTGGCTTACCACTTGAATAAGCAGCCTTAACCATACCAGGACCACCTGTTGCAAGAATGATGTCTGCTTCTTTCATTACTGTGTTTGTCATTTCAAGTGAAGGAACATCAATCCAGTCAATGATTCCTTCAGGAGCACCTGCTGCTACTGCTGCTTCAAGAACAAGCTTTGCTGCAGCGATAGTTGAGTTCTTTGCTCTTGGATGAGGAGAAATGATAATTGCATTACGAGTTTTAAGAGCAAGCAAGCATTTGAAAATTGCTGTTGAAGTTGGATTTGTTGTAGGAATAACAGCCGCAATAACACCGATTGGTTCTGCAACTTTCTTAATACCGAAAGCTTTGTCTTCTTCAATAACACCACAAGTTTTTGTTTCCTTGTATGCATTGTAAATGTATTCAGCTGCGTAGTTGTTCTTGATAACCTTATCTTCAACAACACCCATACCTGTTTCTTCTACTGCCATTTTAGCAAGTGAAATTCTTGCCTTGTTTGCTGCAGAAGCTGCTGCAAGGAAAATTTTGTCAACCTGCTCCTGAGTGTAGGTAGCGAACTTCTGTTGAGCTTTTCTTGTGTTCTCGATAGCTTCCTGAAGCTTTTCAACGCTATCTACAATTGCATAATTCTTTGTTTCCATTTGTATCCTCCTAAAATTATTAAATACTTATTTATTTATCTGATTATTTAAATACGCCAATGAAAGCGCCAGATTTTCATTTTCAAGAATTACCCCATGGGGTACATTTAATTTACATGGTGCGAAATTCATTATCGCCGTAATTCCACATTCCACCATTTTGTCACATACTGCCTGAGCTGAACCTGCACCAACTGTGATGATACCAAGTTGTATATTTTTTGTTTTACAGAATTTTTCAAATTCATTTATTGATTGAATTTTTACTTTTCCGTTTATGTTTATAGCTTTTTCATTGTTGTCAAATGCTGCTGCAATTTTAATGCCAAATTTTTCGAACTCATCATAGTCAAGTAAGGCTTTACCCAATTTACCTGCGCCTACGAGAACTGCAAGAGTAAAATTACCACAACCAAGACAATTATCAAGATTTTCAATAAGTTCTGTTTTCAGATAACCGAGTTTTGGTTTTCCTGCACCACTGATTGATGCAAGGTCTTTTCTTACTTGTACTTCGCCAAGTGAAAGTTTTCGTGCAATGGCTGTTGCAGATATATATGTATATCTTTCTTTAGGTAAGCCTTTAAGAAACTCAAGATACATAGGTACTCTGCCAAGTGTTGCTTTTGAAATACCATTTTTGCACATAAGAAAACCTCCTTCGTATTGACTTCGTTAATATTTTAACATTGTCATTATTGTCTGGGAATTCTTAAAATGTATAATCGGTATTATCATTATCGATAATACTATTATCGAATAACAAAAACAAAACCCGAACTCATTAAGAGTCCGGGTTCAAAAAATTTAAATTAAAGATATTTTCTTTTAGCTTCGCACAGTTCTGTAATAAACTGTCTGTCAAGTTTCGATAATTTGTATCCATCTTTATAAATCAAAACATCCTTATATATTTTCTTGTTATCAACGCATTTTTTCTGAACGAGATTATATCGATTCAACAAACTTTCCGGTGCAGGAGATACCCACATAAATGTTTCAGGATTATTGGAAAGCAAATCGAACTGACTTGCTCTTTCAAATATAAATATACGACGGTCAATGTTATCAGGAAGCTCTTCCTTTACTACCTTTGAAAGTGGCATCGACGGAACATAAGGGTCCGCATGAGCAATTTCAATAAAATCTGTCAAATCATCAAAAGTAATGGTTTCTTTTTTTGCAAGAGGATTCTCTGCACTCATTAAAAGAGAATAAGTAAACTCAGTAACCATTTCATAACAAAAGCCTTTTTCTTCGAGCATTGTTTTGAAATACTTATCATAATTCTCTGCATATCTTATAATACCAAGCTTGTAATCGTGTTCAAGCATATTGCGGATAGTGCGTTGAGAATTTGTTTCCTTGTAGAAAATTTCAGCAGCTTCTTTGGAAAGCGATTTTGAAAACTGAGCAAATGCTTCAGAAATGTAACAAGCTCTCGGCACAGAAATTGAAAACTTTTGCTTTTTGGATGAGCCATTTTTATAAAAGTTTTCAACCTCATCAATCTGTCGAAGAATTTCTTTTGCATAGTTTATAAATTCTTCACCTTCAGGAGTAAGTCCCATACCTTTTGCAGTACGGTCAAAGATTGAAATGCCAATATCGGCTTCAAGTTCTTTAATTGAACGACTTACATTAGGCGCTGCAATCAATAAAGTTTCAGCTGCCTTGTTGAGTGAACCTACTTTTGC
>CALBQZ010000180.1 GCA_937899735.1 uncultured Clostridia bacterium
TATATGGATTTTGCAGAGGATGAAAGTCTTTTAGGTGAATTTGAGAATTACGATAATCTCATTATCTTAAAGACCTGCTCAAAGGCGTTGGGTTGTGCTGCACTCCGTTTAGGCTTTGCAGTAGCAAACAAGACACTTACTAATGTTATCCGTGCAGTGAAATCTCCATATAATGTGAATTCGGTTTCACAGGCTCTCGGAGAAGTGCTTTTCTCTCATCCTGCTTATATTGATAACTGTATCGAAACAGTTGTGAATTCTCGAAAAGAACTTTACTCTGCAATTCTTGAAATCAAGAGTGACAAAATCGAAAAAATATACGAGACTCATACAAACTTTGTGTTTATGAAAGTTAAGAATGCAAAGCAAGTGTTTGATAAAATGAAAGAAAACAGCATTATCATTCGTAATATGGGTGACTATCTTCGTATTACCGCAGGTAGCAAAGAAGAAAACGAAAAAATGCTTGAAACTTTCAAAAAAGTGTTGGAGGAATTAGAATGAGAACTGCAACAATAGCTAGAAAAACAAAAGAAACCGATATTAACTTAACCCTCTGCCTTGATGGAGGAGAAGTTAAAGTAGATACAGGAGTTGGTTTCTTTGACCATATGCTTACAGCATTTGCAACTCATGCAGGTTATGGACTCAATGTAACTTGTAAAGGTGACACAGAGGTTGATTGTCACCATACAGTTGAAGATATCGGAATTGTCCTTGGTCAGGCCCTTTTTGAGTGTTTGGGTGACAAATCAAACCTTGTTCGTTATGGTAGCTTCTTTGTTCCGATGGATGAAGCGCTTGGCTTCTGCGCTGTTGATATCTGTAATCGTGCATACACAGTTTTTGAGGCTGATTTTCCACAGGAAAAATGTGGCGATTTTGATGCTTGTATGTGTGTTGAATTCTTCCGTGCAGTTGCAGACAATGCGAAAATCACCGTTCATCTCCGTGCACCTTATGGTGATAATTCCCACCATATTGCTGAAGCAATTTTCAAGGCATTTGGTCACGCAATGAGTATTGCAACTGAAAAAACAGACAAAACACTTTCAACAAAGGGGACTCTTTGAGAATGATTATTTTTCCTGCAATAGATATAAAAGATAAAGAGTGTGTACGCCTTTATAAAGGTGATTTCGCAACGGCGGGTAAGGTTGCTGACTCTTATATGGAAACTGCACTTAATTTCAAAAAATCGGGTGCTGAGTGGATACATATGGTAGATTTGAATGGTGCACTTGATGGTGTCCGTATAAATTCTGAAATTTTCCTTGATGTTGCAAAAAACAGTGGACTTAAGGTCGAAGTCGGCGGTGGCATCCGTACAATGAAGGATGTTGATTTCTACATTCAGAATGGCATCGAGAGAGTAATTATCGGCTCCGCTGCTCTTAAAAACCCACAGCTTGTAAAAGAAGCTTGTAAGGAATTCGGTGATAGAATCGCAGTTGGAATTGATGCTAAAAACGAGATGGTTGCAACTGAGGGTTGGACGGAAAAAAGTGATACTCACTACATTGACCTTGCAAAAAGAATGGAAGATTTCGGTGTAAAATATATCATCTTTACGGATATCGACTGTGATGGTATGCTTTCAGGTCCAAATCTTGAACAATTAGAAAAACTCAACGACGCGGTTTCATGCAACATTACTGCGAGTGGTGGTATTAAGGATATACAGAATATCATTGACCTCAAAAACGCTAATATGTATGGTGCAATATGCGGTCGTTCAATTTACAGTGGCACACTGAATTTAGCTGAGGCTATCAAGGAGTGTGAATAATATGAACCTTGATAAATATTTTGTGAAAGCAGAGTTAATCCCTGCAATTATCCAGGAAGCAAGCACAGGAGAAATCTTGATGCTTGCTTATATGAACAAAGAATCGATGGCAAAAACACTTGAAACGGGTTACACCTGGTTCTGGAGTCGTTCACGACAAGAACTTTGGAATAAAGGTGCAACATCAGGTCATTTGCAGAAAGTGGTTTCAATCCATGGTGACTGTGATGACGATACATTGCTGGTAAAGGTTGAACAGACAGGCCCTGCTTGTCATACAGGTAGTAAATCATGTTTCTTTAATAAAATAAAATAGGTGATAAAAATGAATGATACATTAGTAAATCTTTATGAAACAATCCTTGAAAGAAGAGAGAGTAAGCAAGAGGGTTCATACACTTGTTATCTTTTCGAAAAAGGACTTGATAAAATCCTTAAAAAAGTCGGTGAAGAATGTTCCGAAACAATTATTGCTGCAAAAAACGGAAACAAAGAGGAAACTGTTGGTGAAATCAGTGACCTTATTTTCCACCTTTTTGTTATGATGGCAAACGAAGGTATTGCAGTAGAAGATGTTATGGCAGAACTTGACAAGAGAAGCAATAAAACAGGAAATTTAAAGACATTCCATCAAGTTGATAAAAATTCATAAGGAGAGATAAATATGAAAATTTTGTGGACAATTCTAGGTCTTTTAGCACTCTTTATTGTAATAACACTTATCCGTGCTGTATTTTTTAAAGAGAAAAAACAACAGACAGAAAAGCTTCTTCCAGAAATGATTAACATGGAAAAATACTGTCAGGATTTAAGTGATGCAATTAAAATCAAGACTATTTCAAACTATGACAGAGAACTTGTTGACTGGGCAGAATTTGAAAAGTTCCATGTATTTTTGGAAGAAAGATTCCCATTGGTACATAAAACTATGACAAGAACAAAGGTTGCAGATGCAAGTCTTGTTTACAAATGGGAAGGTACAGACCCAAGCCTTGACGGTATTGCAATGCTTGCACATCAGGACGTTGTGCCAATTACTGCTGGTACAGAGCAGGATTGGGAACACGAACCATTCAGCGGTTACAATGACGGTGAGTTTATCTGGGGCAGAGGCGCAATGGATATGAAAAATCACCTTATTGCTGTAATGGAATGCATGGAGGAACTTATCAACGAGGGCTTCCGTCCAAAGAGAACAGTTTATATCTGTTTAGGTCACAATGAAGAAGTGGTTGCTGCACCTGACAATGGTGCAAAGCAGATTGCAGCTTATCTCAAAGAGCAGGGTGTTCATCTTGAGGCTGTACTTGACGAAGGTGGAGCAATTCTTCCTGTTAAACTCGGCAAACTCCTTGATATCAACCTTACTGGTGTTGGTATTGCTGAAAAAGGTAGTGTTAACTATAAAGTCAGCGTTAATGCAAAGGGTGGTCACTCATCACAGCCACCAAAGCACACTGCAGTTGGTAAGCTCGCAGATGTAATCAAGGATATTGAAAATCATCAGTTCAAGGCAACAATGCCTGATTATCTTAAACAGCTTATTAAACGAGTTGGTATGAATGCAGGTTATCCTTTGAGAGTAGTCCTTGTAAATGCTCCGATTTTACAGCCACTCATTCTTGCTATTGCAAAAAATATTCCCGCAGCAGCTTCTCTTATCCGTACTTGTACAGCTGTTACAATGGCAGAAGGTAGCCCACAGTTTAATGTTCTTCCTCAAAAAGCATCAGTTACTGTTAATTTCCGTACAATGCCGGGTGTTACAATTAAGGATGTTGAAAAGCATATCCGTGACAGCGTAAGAAATAAGGATATTGAAGTGGAGTTCCTCGTTGGTAAAGAGTCATCACAGGTTTCTCCAACTGACTCAAAAGCATTCCAGACAATTAAGGAATTAGCAGAAGCACAGAACAGCAAAAATCTTGTTACACCATTCCTTGTAATGGGTGGCACAGATGCTTATAACTATGAGCCTGTATGTGAAAATATTTACAGATTTGCTCCTTTCGTTGCAGATACAAAGCTTCTTCTCTGTACTCATGGTACAAATGAAAGAATCCCAATTGCTTGTTGTGAAGATGCAATTGCATTCTTTAAGAGATACGTTCGCAAAATGACACAAGATTAATTCTTTTTGGCATATTTTCCGTAAAACTGCTTTGCCTTTCAAAAATCTGCTCAAAAAGGGTAAGGGCTCATATTTTCCATAAAATAGCCTTGCTTTCGACCATGGGTATATTTCTTGACAATAAGGTAATAATATGATTTAATAAACTTGTAAGTTTTCTTATTTTTTATGAAAATTTAGGAGGAAATTATTATGAAAAAGACAATTTCTATACTTTTAGCGTTGGTAATGGCATTGTCAGTATTTTCTGTAATGGTATTAGCAGAAGAAACACCTGATATAACTTATGAGGTTCTTTCAGAAGAAGATAAAACTTGTAAAGTTACAGGTGCAAAAGCAGGTACAGTTAATTTAGTAATTCCTGCTGAAATTGATGGATATAAGGTTGTTTATATTGACAATCGCGCTTTCTCATCAAACAAGGAAATTAAGACAGTTCAGATTGCTGATACAGTAGAAAGAATCGGACAATACGTTTTTTCAACAACAGAATTCTATAAAGATGAAGCAAACTGGGAAGATGGTGTTCTTTATATCGGTAAGTTTGTTATAGTTGCTAAGTCAACTCTTGAGGGCGAATATGCAATTAAAGCTGATACAACTGTAATGGCTGACGCTGCTTTCAGAAACTGCAAAAAACTTACTAAAATCACAATTCCTGAGGGAATGAAAGCAATAAGTCTTCTTGCATTTAGAGATTGTGAGACATTAGCAGAAGTTGTATTCCCATCAACACTTAAGTCTATTGGCTCATATGCATTTCTTCATTGTACAGCACTTAAAGCTGTAACTCTTCCGGAAGGCTTGGAAAAGATAGGCTCATATTCATTTAATGATTCTGGTCTTACTGAAGTTACAATTCCCGCAGGCGTTAAAGTGATTGAAAAATATGCTTTTTGTCATTGCGCAGATTTGACAGCAATTAATGTTGCAGAAGAAAATGAAAATTATTCATCATTATCAGGAATCCTTTACAATAAAGATAAAACAACTATTGTTTATGTCCCATACAAGGTTGATTATTCAGAAGTTGAATTCCCAGAAACAGTAACAACAATTGGTAAAGGTGCTTTTGAAGGCGCAACATTTGAAGAAATTGAAATTCCTGAAAATATAACAAAAATCGAAGAAGCAGCTTTTGAGGGTTGTGCAAATCTCAAAAAAGTTAAGATACCTGCAAGTGTAACAGAAATTGGTGAAGGTGCTTTCAATGGATGTCACGAAGATTTCCAGATTGATGCTCCAAAAGATTCTTATGCATATTCTTACGCAGAAGAAAATGGTTTCTTACCAAAAGGTGTTATGGGGGATGTAACAGGTGACGGCAAGGTAACTGCTATTGATGCAAGACAGATATTACAGTACATCGCTTTGAATAGAGAATTTACAGCGGAACAGATTAAATTAGCTGATTTAAGTGGTGACGGCGAACTTTCGGCAATCGATGCTCGTTTGGCACTTAAAGAGGCAGCAAAAACATAATTTTGATTACTGTTGAATCAGGGCAAGTGAAAACTTGTCCTGATTTTTTTGGTTAAGTTGACATTTGAAAGATAATCGTTTATACTAACTGTGATTAATGTAAAATGGAGTAGTTTGATGTTGATAAAGTTTTCTGCACCATGCCTTTTAGGCTTAGAGGGATTGGTCGCTCAGGAATTGCGTGATATGGACGCCATAAATGTTGCGGCAAATAACGGTCGAGTTGATTTTGAGGGTGATGAAAGTATTCTTGCTCGTGCAAATATTGGCTCACGTTATAGTGAAAGAATATTAATCCGTATGGGAGAGTTTAAGGCTGTAACCTTTGAACAACTTTTTCAAGGTGTAAAGAAATTACCTTGGGAAGAATGGATTTCAAAAACGGATGCCTTCCCTGTAAAAGGCTATTCACTTAATTCAAAGCTTTTTTCCGTAAGTGACTGTCAGGCAATTATTAAAAAAGCAGTTGTTGAAAGACTTAAAGAAAAATATAAAATATCTTGGTTTGATGAAACAGGACCTATTCATCAGATTCAGTTTTCAATCATGAAAGATATTGTTACTGTATTTATTGATACATCCGGTGTGGGATTGCACAAGAGAGGCTATCGTCCTGTTGCAAATTCAGCCCCGATTAAAGAAACTCTTGCGGCAGCAATGGCTGACCTTGCAAGACTTCGTCATTATCATACACTTTATGATGTGTGTTGTGGTTCAGGCACAATTCTTATTGAGGGTGCTATGAAAGCACTTAATATTGCTCCCGGACTTAAACGTTCTTTTATTTCTGAAAGATTTGAGAATATCGATTCAAAATTCTGGCAACAAGAAAGAATGAGAGCCGCTGATATGGTTATTCAGGATGCTGATTTTATGGCTTATGGCTCCGATATTGATTTTCGTGCTCTTGAGGTTGCAAGAGAAAATGCAAGACGTGCCGGAGTAGGAATGAAAATAGACCTTTCAAAAAGAGATTTAAAAGATTTTACAAGAAAAAGTGAAAAAGGTACTGTCATTTGCAATCCACCTTATGGTGAGCGAATGTTAGATATAAAGGCAGCCGAGGATATTTACAAAACAATGGGGAATGTTTTTACTCCTGAAAGAGGTTGGGCATACTATATTATTAGTCCCGATGAGGAATTTGAAAAAGTCTTTGGCAGGAAAGCAGACAAAAGACGTAAACTTTATAACGGTATGATAAAATGTCAGTTGTATATGTATTACAAGTGATTAGGAGAAGAGTATGAAACACATTTTTATAGTTAACCCTGTTTCGGGTAAAGGAAAAAATGCGAAAAATTATATCCCTACAATTGAAAAGTATATTAAAGAAAAGAATCTTAACGCGGACATTTATGTAACAAGTGCAAGCCGTGACGGTATGAGTTATGTTGAGAAAGTTGCAAAAAAAGGTGAACCGGTAAGATTTTATTCCTGTGGGGGAGATGGCACTCTCTACGAAATCGTAAACGGATGCTATAAATATCCGAATTGTGAAGTTGCAAATATTCCATTAGGCTCAGGTAATGATTTCAGCCGACTTTTCGGGAGAAATACAAATCTTGACGACCATGTAAATGGTGTTCCTGTAAAACTTGACCTTATTGAAACAGATGGTCAGGTTGCAATTAATGAATGTGCAATGGGTATCGACTCTGAAGTTTGTGCAAGACAGGCAAAATACAAGCAATTGCCAATGGTTAACGGTGAGTTGGCATATACTCTTTCTGCACTTCGTTGTGTTGTTTTCAGCAAGATTAATAATAAATTTAGAATAACAATCGACCACGATAAGGTTTATGATGATGATTTCCTTTTCTGCTATATCGGAAATTCACGATGGTACGGTGGTGGATATATGGCAGCGCCGGGTGCTATGCCTAACGATGGTCTTATTGATTGTATTATGGTAAGATATACAAAGGAAATCGCTAAAAAAGGGCCTCTTGGTTTACTCCCACTTTTGGATAAATATAAGAATGGCGAACACCTTAATTGGGACTTTACAAAACTTGTTCATTGTAAGCATGTTAAGATTGAGAGTCAGAACCCTGCAGCAGTTAATGTTGATGGTGAATGTGCTTATGTTACAGAACGTGAGTTCCAACTTTTAGAGAGTGCAATTACATTTGTTGTGCCTCGTGGCTCAAAATTTCTTGAATTGATATAACAAAAAAACAGGATGGTGGATGAGGAAAGACTTATCCACCATTTTTAAAGGATAATGCAAGATGTATAATTTTTTTGTTAATGAAAAACAGAGATTAAATGATAAATACGTGATAAAAGATTCAGATTTTAACCACATAAAAAACGTGCTTAGAATGGCTGTTGGCGACACTTTTCTTGTGAGTGATAATGGTGTCAGCAATCTTTGTGAAATTGAAGGATTTGAAAGTGAGTCTGTAATAGCAAGGGTAGTTGAGGAAAATTATAACGACACCAGCCTTCCAATCAGTATTTATCTTTTCCAAGGGCTTCCAAAAGGGGACAAAATGGAGTTGATTATTCAAAAAACTGTGGAATTAGGTGTCGAGAGTGTAATTCCTGTGGAAATGAATCGTTGCGTTGTAAAGCTTGATGATAATAAAAAGAAATCAAAGGTTTCTCGTTGGCAATCTATTTCCGAAAGTGCAGCAAAGCAGAGTAAATGCAATAAAATTCCAAAGATTACGGATGTGCTTACATACAAACAGGCGTTGGAAAAAGCGAAGGACCTTGACTTGCTTTTAGTTCCTTATGAAAGCAAAAACGGAATGGAAGATACAAAAGAGGCACTTGCACAAATCAAAAAAGGTATGTCCGTAGGTATCCTAATCGGTCCAGAGGGCGGATTTGACGAGAAAGAAATTGAACTTGCAACAGAAAACGGAGGAAAGGTAGTTTCCTTAGGTAAGAGAATTCTTAGAACAGAAACTGCTGCAATAACATCCGTTGGAATGTGTATGCTGCATGCTGAAATGTATTTAGGTGAAGAATAATGAAGCAATTACCAGTTGAATTTCAGGAAAGAATGAAAAAGCTTTTGGGTGATGAATACCAAAAGTTTATAGAATCTTATTACGAAAAACCTGTAAGAGCATTTCGTGTAAACACGGACAAGATTTCACTTGAAGATTTTAAAAGAATTAATCCATTCCCAACAGAAAAGATTCCTTATGTTGAAAACGGATTTTATTTTGATTACGATGGTATTGGCAACCACCCATATCACCATGCGGGTATGATTTATATTCAGGAACCAGCTGCAATGGTGCCTGTTGAGAGTATAGATATTCAACCTGATTGGAAGATTCTTGATTTGTGTGCTGCCCCTGGTGGGAAGAGTAGCCAGATTAAGAATAAGTTGGGAGAAGATGGTGTTCTTGTATCCAATGAAATCGTTCCATCAAGATGCAAAATTTTGACGGGCAATATGGAACGAATGGGTTTCAGGAATGTTGTAACAACTTGTATGCATCCACAGAAACTTCAAAAGGTTTTTCCAAAAACATTTGATATGATTATGGTTGATGCACCTTGTTCGGGAGAGGGAATGTTCCGTAAAGAAGAAATTGCAATTGACGAGTGGACTCCTGAAAATGTGAAAATGTGTGCAGAGCGCCAGGAAGAGATATTAGCTTGTGCAGTGAAAATGCTTAAAGATGATGGATATATTGTTTATTCAACCTGCACATTCTCCCTTGAAGAAAACGAAATGACGGTTGATACCTTTTTACAACATCACCCTGATTTTGAGTTGATTCCAACAACACAAAGAGTGACAGAAAATACTGTTGACGGAATTATCTTTGAGGGTTGTAATTGTAAAAATCTTGGTTTTACAAGACGATGCTACCCACACAAAACAAAGGGTGAAGGACAATTTGTAGCAGTGCTTCACAATACTTTAGAAGACTATACAAGTAATGTATCATCAATGAATAAAGAAAAAACTGATAAAGCTGTTACAGATTTTCTTGACGACACACTATCCACGTATGATAAAAACAATGTGATTATGTATAACGGAAATCCTGTTTACTTTACACCTGATTTCCCGGTTGCTAAAGGTACTGCCTTTTCCTGCGGCATAACAATTGGTGAAATTCGCAAAAATTATATTCAGCCACATCACCAATTTTTTATGGCTATGGGTACAGATTTTAAACGAAAAATTGATCTTTCGGCAGGTAGTGATGAAATAAAGAAATATCTTCATGGTGAAGAGTTTGAAACCGACTGCAAAAATGGTTGGGCAGTAGTAATGGTTGACGGATGCACAGTGGGTGGTGTAAAGGTATCAAACGGCAGAGCAAAAAACCACTATCCCAAAGGACTCAGAACAAAATAAAATTGTTTTTTCGCAATACCGCGTGTCTTTCGGCTCGCGGTATTTACTTTTGTGATATTATATTTTATTCTTCTCATTCACCTTGACAAACCTCTAAAACATTTGTATAATAACCCTTGCAAATTTAATATGCTGCTATGGCTCAGGTGGCAGAGCACGTCCTTGGTAAGGACGAGGTCACCGGTTCGAATCCGGTTAGCAGCTCCAAAAATACAACTAAGTCGAAAGATTTGGTTGTATTTTTTTATGTATTTCCTACTTGCAACAAATCATTGCGTGACTTTTTCGTATTATTATGTAATAATAAACTTGTAAGGAGGCGATATGATGTCCAAAGTTTCAAAAAATATCAAGAAAATCAGAACAGAGAAAAAACTTACACAGGATGCTTTGGCGGAAAAACTTCATGTTACACGTCAGGCAATCTCAAATTGGGAAAATGATAAAACCAAACCAGATATAGAATCCCTTGAAATGTTGGCAGAAGTGCTTGAAGTCGATATTGAAGAATTGATTTACGGAGAGAAAAAGTCTGTCATAAATTCACAGGATAAAACAAAGCAGAAAAACCGTATTAAGATTACTCTTGCTGTTGTTGGTTCAGTTTTCGTAGCATCGGGTCTTGCTATTCTGTTTTTTGGTTTCTGGATAGACTTCAGTATTTCTTTACAAACTGCATTTTCAGTAGTCCCTATGCTTGCAGGTCAGTGTGTTGCACTCTATACATATTTCAAGAAGAAAGACAGTGCAAGCTGGCGTGAAAGTGCAAGTGTTATCTGGACTATCGGTACAGTTGCAACCATAGCACTTGTGGACGGAATTCATAATATAAGTTGGGTATATACTGATTACCTTGTGATTGATTCTATGCTCTTAATTCCGATATTGTTTGTATTTGGTTCAGTAGTGCCTCTTGTATTTTATTATTATATGACAGTTCATATTGCAACTATTGGCAACTGGCAGAATTTACTGTTTTCAATATTCTTTTTTGCAGTGGGGATATTGTTCACATATTATTTGTCCCGTGACAAGGATGATATAAGAGGAAAGCTTGCACAATGGATAACAATGATAGCTTCCATTCCGGAAATGGTAGTATTGATTGTTGCAGGCTTCAGAACAGGTATTCTTTCAGAATCAATGTCCGTTCTATTTGCAGGACTACTTGCATTCTTC
The DNA here is from genome assembly GCA_937899735.1 of uncultured Clostridia bacterium. GTDB lineage: Bacteria > Bacillota > Clostridia > Oscillospirales > Acutalibacteraceae > Fimenecus. The sequence continues at coordinate 10,918 of CALBQZ010000180.1, forward strand.
TTGTGTATATACATTGTATCGATTGATAATAAAGTTGTTACATCACCATTTAAGCCAATTTCAGCAATCGGTATCTGTGTCACAATGTTGGCACTTTCAATATACACAATACTTGATGCACCAAGTATGATAGGTTATGATTTAATCGGCTTTATTATATCGATTGTTTTATGTGTTGTTGTACCTGTAATTGTTGTAACCATAAAAAGAGAGGATTTTGAAGACGAACCATTCAAAATTGCAAAAATTGTAATGCCTTTTTCTATGATTGGATTGGTTTATTTATATTCCATTCTTGATAATCAGTATTGGGAAGGGGTTGCAGATTCGATTCTCACAGCTGCTGTCTTTGATACGATAAACTTTCTCGTTACTTGTGTTTCATCAGCATTGACCATTGCTTTTGGTAGTATGCTGGTGTATCAAGGCATAAAGGAAATTAAAATACTGACTATAAACTTAGGTCTTTTAACTGTGTTTATACAGATGATAGGTTTCTATAGTAGTATAAATCATAACATCTTTGTCTTCGGCACATTATTGCTTGCTTTTGGTGCAATAATTATTTTCATTAATTGGAAAATGCTTTCGATTAAGAAGTCCCAACAGGAACAACTGAACGGAGGTGGCGCAGATGCTTAAAAAGTTAATGCTACCGATATTGATTATTTCTATTGTAATTCAGTTGCTTGTGCCTGTGGCTATGATTGTCTATGGCAACAAGGCAGAAGACGATTTGCTGAAATTTGGTAAAGAATTTAAAATAAAAGTGTATATTCAGAGTATTGATAATGGTAATGTGGATGTCAGATTTTATGACTACAGTTTATATAGGATAGGTACATATGCCATTATGGAAGAGGACGAAGAGGGGTTTGCTAATTTGAGTACCATCGTGGAAGCAAAACCTAAATCAACTGATTATATCTGTGTAACATGGGAAAATAAAGAAAAGTTAGCAGGCTTTACAATAAACTCTGATTTCTCCTCATCAAGAGTTTATGAGGAATCTGCATATTTGCTTATAAAAGTGTATAATGGTGATTTTGAAGTCATAGGATTATATATGGACGGAATTCCTGCTGAAGAGTGGGTGCAGAATGCAGAGCCAACTACATACACCTGGGAAGATGATTTATTCGGATAAAATGCAATAAGCGTATATTTTAGAATATGCGCTTATTTTTATGCATGAAATAGTGTATATTCTCATAAAGTGTGTATAAAAATGCATAAAAGATAGTTTTTAACTTGAATTTTTGCATAAATACTTGACTTTTTATAAAAAAGGGTTATATAATCTACCTACAAAAATAAAATTATTACATAAGGGGTAATTTGAAATGAAAAAATCAGTTAAAATTCTTTCAATCGTTCTTGCTCTTGTTATCGTAATCGGTTGCTTCGCAGCTTGTGGCGATAAGGAAGAACCAAAAGAAGAAAAGAAAGTTCTTGTAATGGCAACAAATGCTGAGTTCCCTCCATACGAATACTATGATGGTGACAAGGTTGTTGGTATCGATGCTGAAGTAGCACAGCTTATTGCTGACAAACTCGGTATGGAACTTAAAATCGAAGACGTTGCTTTCGACTCAATCATTCCTGGCGTTCAGGCTGGCAAATATGATATGGGTATGGCTGGTATGACAGTTACAGAAGACAGACTTAAGGACGTAAACTTCTCAGATTCTTATGCAACTGGTGTTCAGGTTGTTATCGTTAAAGATGGTGGCTCAATCGCTTCTCTTGATGATATCGCAGGTAAGAAGATTGGTGTTCAGACATCTACAACAGGTGACATCTACGCATCTGACGAATTCGGCGAAGAAAATGTTGTTAAGTACGAAAACGGTGCTCTTGCAGTTGAAGCTCTTAAGAATGGCAAAGTTGATTGCGTAATTATCGATAATGAACCAGCTAAATCTTATGTAGCAGCTAACGAAGGACTTAAGATTCTTGAAACTGAATATGCAGTTGAAGATTATGCTATCTGCTTCGCAAAAGAAAATACAGACCTTCAGGAAAAAGTTAACGCAGCTCTTAAAGAACTCATTGCTGATGGTTCAGTTAAGAAGGTTGTTGACAATTATATTCCATCTAAATAATTTGTATTAAACATGATTTTTTAGGGCGGCTTAAAATCCGCCCTAATTTTTACGTATGAAAGGAGAAGTGATAAAATGGCTTGGCTTACAGAACTTATTGAAGATATTCAATTTGTGTTTTTTGAAAAAGACCGATATATGCAACTTGTAGACGGTTTACTTAATACATTGAAGATTACTGCCGGTGCTTTGGTTATCGGTGTCATTATCGGTGTTATTATTGCCGCAATCCGTACCTCTTTTGATAAAAATAAGGAATCAATGAAATTGCGTGGAGGAATTGGATATTATATTCTTGCAATCCTCAACGGAATTTGTAAAATTTATCTTACTATCGTAAGAGGAACACCTGTTGTTGTTCAGCTTATGATTTCTTACTTCGTAATTTTTGCATCATCTGACGATGGCGTAATGGTTGGTATCATAGCATTCGGTTTCAACTCAGGTGCTTATGTTGCCGAAATCTTCCGTGCAGGTATTATGTCAATTGACCATGGTCAGTTCGAGGCTGGTCGTAGCCTTGGCTTCAACTATTTCCAGACAATGAGATTCATCATTATCCCTCAGATGTTTAAAGCTGTTCTTCCTACACTTTGTAACGAGTTTATCGCTCTCTTGAAAGAGACTTCAGTTGCAGGTTATGTTGGCGTTATCGACCTTACAAAGGCTGGTAATGTCATTGCAGGTAGAACATTCATATACTTCATTCCTCTCATTACAGTTGCCCTTATTTATCTTATAATGGTTATGATTCTTTCATGGCTTGTAGGCATTCTCGAAAGGAGGTTGCGTAAGAGTGACAGATAATAAAGTTCTCATTAAAGTTGAAAACCTTAAAAAGCACTACACAGGTGGTGTTGTTAAGGCTCTTGATGGCGTTGATTGTGAAATCAAAAAAGGTGAAGTTGTTGTTATCGTTGGACCATCAGGTTCAGGTAAGTCAACTCTTCTTCGTTCACTTAATCTCCTTGAAATCCCAACATCAGGTAAAATCTATTTTGACGGAACTGATATCACTGATAAAAAGACAAATATCAACACTCACCGTCAGAGAATGGGTATGGTGTTCCAGCACTTTAACCTTTTTCCGAATATGAATGTGCTTAAAAACATGACAAAAGCACCCATGACTCTCCTTAAAAAGAGCAAAGAAGATGCAGAAAGCAAAGCTCTTGAGCTTCTCGATAGAGTTGGTCTTAAAGACAGAGCCGATGCTTACCCATCACAGCTTTCAGGTGGTCAAAAACAGCGTGTTGCTATTGTTCGTGCTCTTTGTATGGAACCTGAGGTAATGCTTTTCGATGAACCTACATCAGCACTTGACCCTGAAATGGT
>CALBQZ010000181.1 GCA_937899735.1 uncultured Clostridia bacterium
TACCTTTTCGCTAAACATTGATACCTTTTCAAGGTCCTTATTTACATTTATGTTATTCATTTTAATTACTCACCTTTCTCTTCCTCGAGTCCACGGAATAATGTCTCGAAATACTCTTGTATAACCTGCTTTTCTTCGTCTGTATAGTTTTCGCTACCCATCAGCTGATAATAAATATCAATTACCTCGCCATACTTAATGTGTGCGTTTTTATCCTTGTCGTAGATAAGGTCGTTTGAGCCAAACACGTCGCCCTCACCATATCCACCGTCGCCCTTTTTATCCTCGTCCTCGTCCTCTGTCTCGCCCTCGTCCTTAGGCTTTTCCTCAGAGGAGTTATCCTCTCTTTGTGGGATAGGCATACCAAACATTTTGCGTATCTCGTCTGATGCGCCAAAGCCAACTGAGTAGCTTTGATTTTGCTTGTCAAGCTCGGCAAATATATCGTTGCTTATCGCTTCAATAATTTGACCGTTGCCCTCCTTGCTACCAACTGTATTTAGATAGTTTATGTAGCCATTTTCAAGGTCAGAGGCTAAAAGCTCAAGCTCTATTGCGCACTCTAAAAGCTCGCTATAAAGTGGGTCAGCAGTGTCAAGACCGCTTGATTCAAGCGCGCTTTTAAGTCCACTTGACGCCTCACTTATTTTCTTTGCAGTTTCCTTATTTATCTTTTGGATATCAGCCATTTCAGTGCCGAATTCCTTATGCTCAAAGCCCACTCTTATTTTTTCGCGCTTTGAGGAGTATTTTTCCCAGTCAAGCATTGTAATCAGCCTTGCAATTTCTCTTGTGAAGGCTGTATCGTCCTCGATTAAAATATCGTGAATTACGTAGCTTGTACCGGTTTTTCTTGTAATTTCGTCGATTGTTTCTTTTGTAGGATTTTTGCTGATAATAAACTTTTCCGCCCACTTTGCATGTTTAGAAATAGTTTCATTTTTGGTGATATCTTCACCATTTAAAATAGTGTCTTTTAAAACTTGCATTTCAGTTTTAAGACGTGCAGGTAAAACCGCAAGACCCATAACCTCAATAAGACCGATATTCTCTTTTTTGATGTTATGATATTCCGGATGTGGATGATAAAAACCATCTGGGCACTCTTCTGTAGTAATATTATTTCTTAAAACTAAATCTATTTCATATTTGCCGTTTCTGAAACGTGTAATTGGTGTAATAGTGTTATGTGGTTCACCGTCTTCAGTTTTTGCAATTATAAATGCTTCATCGTCACTGTAATTACGCCAACAAGCGAGAATTTTACCAGCAAGAGTACAAATTCTGTCAGTATCTTCACCAATAAGTCTTATAACTGACATTGGCCATTTAACAATACCCGCTTTTATATCATCGAAGCCAGTGAATTTAAGCTCTGTTTCAATCTCAGCTCTTGCCTGAGCGAAGGTGTAATTACCACCCTGAAAATGCTCGTGAGTTAAAATTGAACCACCAGAAATTGGTAAATCTGAGTTTGAGCCAATAAAATAATGTGGGAATTGTTTTACAAATGAGAAAAGACGTCTGAAACCTTTTTCACTTATCTTCATTGGCACGTGATTGCCATCGAAAACGATACAATGCTCATTATAATAAACGTAAGGTGAATATTGCAAAAAGTAACTGTCACCATCTAATGTAACAGGAATAATTCTATGGTTTTGTCTTGCTGGGTGGTTAACTCTACCCGCATAACCTTCATTGGTTTTACAAAGAAGGCATTTAGGGTAAGAAGAAGCCTCCATTTTTGTAGCCGCAGCAATCGCTTTAGGGTCTTTTTCTGGTTTTGAAAGGTTTATTGTAATATCAATATCGCCATACTCTGTAGGTGTAACCCACTTCATATCATTTTTAACACGATACTCTCTTATGTAGTCACTCTTTCTTGCAAAGTGATAATAATACTCTGTTGCTTTTTCTGGTGACTCTGCATATTTCTCTTTAAAAGTTTTAATTACCTCAGATGGTCTTGGAAGAACAGCACCCATTATTTTTGTATCCAGTAAATCTCTGTAAACAACTGAATCTTCACAAAGTCCCTTTTCAACTGCATAGTCGAGAATAGCCTTTAAAATTTCTTCAAGGTTTTCACTCTTTACCTCTGCATCAGTTTCCATGCTGTCCAAATCAAGAATTTCAAGTACACGGTTAACTGCCCAGACCTTGTCTGTTTCTTCGATTAAGTTTTCTCTTACACTATAGGAAACAAGAGAATTTATTGCCTCATAAATATTCATAGGAACACCTCACAAAATAGTCTAATATAATTATAGGGAAAAATCCTTTCATTTCAAGATGTTTTTATAAATATATTGAATATTTTTTCAAGATATGATAGTATACTTAGGCTATAAACGAGGTGTATAGAAATGGTATGTAATAATATACTTGAAGCAATGGGACATACTCCCATGATTCGTCTTAACAGAATGGTTGACGAAGACAGTGCCGAAGTTCTTGTTAAATATGAGGGACTGAATGTTGGTGGTTCAATCAAAACCAGAACTGCCTATAATATGATTAAATCTGCTGAAAAGCAGGGACTTATTAACGAAAACTCAATTATTGTTGAGCCTACAAGTGGTAATCAGGGAATCGGTCTTGCACTTATCGGTGCAGTTAAGGGTTATAAAACAGTTATTATTATGCCTGACTCCGTTAGTGAAGAAAGACGAAAGTTAGTTCAGCACTATGGTGCAGAGGTTATCCTTGTTCACGACGAGGGTGATATCGGTAAATGTATTGACGACTGTTTACAGACTGCTCTTAAAATGCAGGCAGAAAATCCGAATGTATATATCCCACAACAGTTCACAAACCCAAAAAATCCTGAAGTGCATCGTCACCACACAGGACTTGAAATTCTCGAGCAGGTTGCAGAGGAAATTCACGGATTCTGTTCAGGTATCGGTACTGGTGGAACACTCAGCGGTATCGGTGAAGTGCTTAAAAGACAGTATCCTGACATTGAAATCTGGGCTGTTGAGCCTGAAAATGCTGCAATTCTTGCAGGTGGTACAATCGGTACTCACGTTCAGATGGGTATCGGTGACGGACTCATCCCTGACAACCTTAATCAGAATATTTACGACGATATTTATATCGTTACTGACGAGGAAGCAATACAGACAGCACGTGATTTGGCACGACTTGAAGGTATTATGTGTGGTATTTCAAGTGGCACAAATGTTGCTGCTGCACTTAAGCTTGCAAAGAAGCTGGGCAAGGGCAAAACTGTCGTAACAGTCCTTCCCGACACAGCCGAAAGATATTTCAGCACACCACTTTTTGAATAATGCGTGCAGAACGCGAAGTAAAAAATTAAGGCAGAGGTTTTATCCTCTGCCTTTCCTTATTGCTTGATTAGAATGGTAACCAACTTGTCAAGAAATAAACGATATCTGAAAGAAGTGCTAAAATTACTAACATTTTCTTCATCCTCCTTTAATTAGGTAATTATATTGTAACAGATAACTTCACATTTGTCAATTCTCTGTTGCTTTTCTGAGAACAATTCTTGCATCAACTGCTGTGATTTCACCGTCGCAGTTTACATCTGCCTCCGGGAGATTTTCACTAGGAAAGCAAATCACACCTGATGACGCCTTGAGAATAAGCGTTGCATCAATAGCAGTAACCTTTCCGTCACCTGACACATCACCACTGCCACAAGCATATGGCATAAGCATTGGAATTTCACAGTTGTAATACATAAACTGTGGATACTGTGGGTTACTGTCGATTGTGTACTGTTCTTTTGCAGTCAGTAACCACATATAGAAATCACAAGTTCCGTCGTTATGGTTATATGCGATATGTCCCCAGTTTTTAGTAAACCATGTCTGCATTGGTGCCTGACAGGTTGAAGCATCAACAACATTATCAGGAGAAATCATATTTCTGCCCATATCCACTGCCTGAACATAATCCTTGCCAAGATTTGTACCCATATCAGCAACTGTTGCGAAACCACTTGTGTTATATGTTTCAATAACGCCGTCAGAATTCCAACGGGCTGTTTTTGTAACCGGTGCTATGAACTTGTTGTAGTTTGAAACGCAGAAATAGTTAACATCTTCGCTTTCTACCATTTCTTGTACTCTGTCAGTTGTCTTACTTGCAACCTTTTCATAGTATTCATTTACAAATCCCAAAAGTTCAGGACCAGCATCAGGGAGCATAAGCGCCTTTGCTTCTTCAAAGTGGTATTCAGGAATGAAGCACCAGAAAGATGGAAGATAACCGAAAACAGGAATTAAAACTTCCTTGTAAATTTTGTCACCTGCTTTTTCAAAAAGGTCATTTGCGAAAAGTGCAAGTTGCTCAAAAACAGGAATATATGGAATAAGTGAAGCATATTCAGCATTACCGTAAATGCTCTGTACAATAAGTCTTGCAAGTGCTTCACCGTCAATTTCAGGGTTACCGATGAAAAGCTGACCAAGCATTTCAAGTCCGTTGAATGCAGCATTTGCCATTACAACGTTCTGAACATCCTCATAGCCATAAACTGCAAGGTATGTATTTGTCATACATCCACCCATGCTCTCTGCACAAAGAGTAACCTTGTCGTGACCTGACTTTTCCTTAACTTCCTTAATAAACTGATTAAGGTCGGCTGCAATATCAAATGGGTTTGCTGTCCAGTCATAGATGAAAAGGTATGAATGGCCTTCGCCTAATTCGTTGTAAACAGCCTGACTGAGAGTATATTCTGAACTTGCATAATTCTCTGTTAAGTCAACATAAGTTTCAATTGGGTCACTTGTGTAATTCTTAACTGTAACAACTGTATCACGATTCAGGTTATTGTCATAAGAAACAGGTGCAAAAATTTCTGAAACTGCTTTTTTCAAAGCGTCAACAAGAACATCAGTATCCCCTGTTGCAAGATAATATGTAAGACCCGGAAGAGCAGGTAAAATTCCTTTTACAATATTCTCTGCAGAGAATACCTCATTTCCCTCACCGTCGTAAAGAGTTTCGCCAATACCTCTTACCTGCACTATTGGTGCAGTACCACAATCGCATTTTTTCTCAGCTGCAAATGCAGGTGACACTGTTAAAACTACAAGAAGTACTGATAAAACAATACTTAAAACTGCCTTTGTCTTTTTCATAAAAATCCCTCCGAAAACTTTCTGAGTTCATTTTATCACAAGATTTTTCCAATTACAACAATATTATAATTAAAAAACACTTTCAATTATTTTGTCGCATACCATGGGTGAATACTGCCACGACTCAATGTGACTCTCGTCGGAATAATATTTTATTGGAGTTGGTTTACCTTTTTCGGGAAATGAATCCACAATAGAAAGCTTGATTTTCATTTTCTCGGGATTTATACTCTTTATGTAAACACTTGCAGAGTCTCCCTCTTCCACCTCATCAGTATATTCTGCAAGTCCTGCAAGATTTGGAGCAAGCTCAATAAAAACTCCGTATCTTTCTATTGAACGGACAATTCCACCAACTGTCTGCCCTGCCTTGAAATTACTTGCATTTTCTTCCCAGGTGCCCAATAATTCTTTAAGGCTTAATGTGACTCTGCCAAGAGAATCAATGCTTTTCACAACTGCTTTTATCATTGTGTTAACTGAAAATCGCACATTGGGATGTGGAATCCGAGAAACGGAAATACTGTCGATGGGCAAAAGTGCAGATATTCCACAACCGATGTCACAAAATGAGCCAAAAGTTTCGTTATGAGTAACACGAGCCTCAACAACATCCCCCGGGGAAAGATTTTTAATGTAATTTTCCATACATTCTTCCTGCACGGCACGACGACTTAAAATGGCTGTACGAGTGCCAACCTCGTCATCCATAAAATCGGTAATCTTAAAGCAAACGGGCTTATTCACCCTTGAAACTATTGCAATATCACGGACTGTACCATCGGAAATTCCCATTGCACATTCTTCCCGTGGAATTATTCCCTCCATAATTCCTAAATCAACATGAAGATTATGCTCGTTATCACAAAGAGTAACCTTTGCTTCTAATATTTTTTCGGTAAAAAAGCACTCACGAAGCCCATTCATACTCTCGGTGTATTTCTTATTCTGCTTTGTGTCAAATAAAATCCCCTCGGGACGATATTTTTTCATAAATTTCACCTTCCGATAACTTATTTCAAATTAATATATAAATATGAGGTAAAAATCACATTAAGAATTAAAATAAGTATTTTATTTTTTTCTCTGTTGTGCTATACTATATAGTTGGTGAAGATTATGGATATTAAAGTAAACGATATTCTTGAAATGAAAAAAGAACACCCCTGTGGTGGAAAACAATTTTTGGTCCTTCGTGCAGGAATGGACTTCCGTGTCCGTTGTGTAAAATGTGACCGTGAGGTTATGGTTCCAAGGGTGAAGATTGAGAAAAACATAAAAAGAGTAATGAAGGCAAGCGAAGCCGAACACAATATGCCATAAATACAGAACTTTATCGAATTTTCACTTTTTTACCCTTGATTTGCGTCAGCAAATCTGCGGTCTCAAAAGCAAAAATTCATCTAAATTTCAAGTATTTATGGTGCAAGGCAGTTTTTTACGAACAGATTTTTGGCTGAACAAAGCCAAAAATTGCCACAATACTTTTGTATTATAAAATTTTTGGTGAAGTGCAGTCGGAAATATGTCGTTAAAAACCATATTGGGTTCGACTTCACTTGCCTTAGGATGGAGAACAGGTAAATGTTTGATAAATTATTAGGTATTGAAGAAAGATTTGAAAGTGTCAATGAACAGCTTTGCGACCCTGCAACTGTCAATGACCAACAGTTATATACAAAGCTTATGAAGGAATTGAAGCAACTGACTCCTGTTGTTGAAAAATTCCGTGAATACAAAGGTTACAAGGACACCTTTGAGGAGTCAAAAATGCTCCTTGACGAAGGTGGAATGGACAAGGATTTCAAGGAAATGGTGCAGGAAGAATTTGAAACTGCAAAAGAACAACTTGAAATAACCTGGGAAGAACTCAAAATCCTTCTTCTTCCCCGTGACCCTAATGATGACCGAAATGTTATTATCGAAATTCGTGGTGGTGCAGGTGGTGAAGAGGCAGCACTTTTCGCAAACTCACTTTTCAGAATGTACACAATGTATGCTGAAGCTCGTGGCTGGAAAATGGAAATTCTCTCCGAAAACCCCACTGAATTAGGTGGCTACAAGGAAGTTATTTTCTCCGTTGACGGTGACGGTGCATATTCACGATTCAAGTTTGAAAGTGGTGTTCACCGAGTTCAGCGTGTTCCTGAGACTGAAAGTCAGGGCAGAATCCAGACATCAACTGTTACCGTTGCAGTACTTCCTGAAGCAGAAGATGTTGACTTTGAATTGAACCCTGCTGAATTACAGATTGACGTTTTCCGTTCAAGTGGTGCAGGTGGACAAAAAGTTAACAAGACTTCATCTGCTATCCGTGTTACTCACTTACCAACAGGTATGGTTGTTGAGTGTCAGGACGAACGCAGTCAGCACAAGAATAAAGATAAAGCACTTAAAGTTCTTCGTTCAAGACTTCTTGAAATTGAACAGGCAAAGCACGACGCTGAAATTGCAGGACAAAGAAAGAGTCAGGTTGGTACCGGCGACAGAAGTGAACGAATCAGAACATATAACTTCCCACAAGGTAGAGTCAGTGACCATAGAATTGGTCTTACTCTCTATAAAATCGAGCAGATTATGAATGGTGATATTGACGAAATCATCGATGCACTCATCACAGCAGATACTGCAGAGAAATTAAAGGCGAATGAATAAATAGGTGATATTATGAAATTCAAACTCAACAGAATTGAAAAATTCTTAATAAGATATTACAAACCTATGTTTTTTTCTTATTTTATTATTCTCGTATTAGCATCATTATTTTTCGGATTCATGGGTTGGAGTACTATAGGTAGAATTTTTAATACTGTCCTACTGATTTTTATGTTTTATGTAATTTTTGTGCCTATGAGTAAAGCCAAACAAATTCAACAATTAAATGACGTAGGTTTTGATGTACTTTCAATGATTGATGCTTGCAATCAAATGATAGACGCATACAATCCAAAGGATACCGCTCACCTCTCAAGCTTTTGTCTTTTTAGAATTATAGGGCTCATCAATTTAGGCGATTTTGACCGTGCCGAACAAGAACTTAAATCTTTTTGGCAGTATTTTAATTTAAAAAAGATTCATCCATCGGACCTCGCTCAAACACACAGTCTAATGGCAAATATTGCATTAGAAAAAGGTGACATTAAATTATTTGAAGATGAAATGAGAATCGTTTATGAATATGGTAATAAGCCTGCCATTGTTGGGGCATTAAGACATTCATATAATTACAATGTTAAAGATATGGAACTTTTATCAGAGGCATATTATGCTAATCGAAACACATATGCCCAAGATTATGAGCACAGAGTTTTTGAACACATGAACACAAATCCTTTAACAGGAAAGTCCTTGAAGAAAAATCCTAAACCAATGTACTATTTAATGGCATGTAGTAAATTATTTATGTTTTTTAAGAATACCGGTAACGCTCAAAAAGCTACATATTATGCACAACAGATTTTAAGCATAGGTAATGAACAATTAAATGATTATCATAAGGCAAAGGAATATCTTGAAAATGAAAACAGTAGTAATTGACATTACAACTGAATATGAAAGAGCATTGGAAGAGGCAAAAAGGCTTATAAATGACGGTGAAGTTGTCGGAATCCCAACTGAAACTGTTTACGGACTTGCAGCAAATGCCCTTAACGAGGATGCTGTTAAGAAAATCTTTGTTGCAAAGGGCAGACCAAGTGATAATCCACTTATTGTGCATATTGCAAAGTTTGAAGATTTAGAGCCACTTGTTTCGGAAATTCCTGAAAAAGTCAAGATTATGGCAGAACATTTCTGGCCTGCTCCCCTTACAATGATTATGAAAAAGAGCGAGAGAATCTCAAACGTTGTTTCAGGAAATCTCGATACCGTTGCAGTGAGAATGCCAAAAAGTGACTATGCAAGGGCAATTATTGAAGTATGTGGTTGTCCACTTGCTGCACCATCGGCTAATCTTTCAGGTAGCCCAAGTCCTACAAATGCAAAATATGTTTATGACGATATGAACGGCAGAATTCCACTTATTATTGACGGTGGTAGCTCGGAAATCGGTGTTGAATCAACTGTTATTTCTTTTGCCGAAGACCCACCAAGACTTCTTCGTCCGGGTGGTGTGACTCTTGAAGAAATGACGGAATTAATCGGTGAAATCGTAGTTGATGATGCTGTGCTTAATAAACTGGAGGATGGGGCTGTTGCATCTTCTCCCGGTATGAAATACAAGCACTACGCACCAACTGCCGACATTACAATTATAAAAAGTGATTTTAATACTTTTAAATCCCTTTGCGAAAGTGAAGAAAACATCACTGCATTGGTGTTTGACGGAGAAAGTGAAAAACTCTCCTGTCCTGCAGTTACATATGGTAAGGAAAACGATGGTTTTTCCCAGAGTGCAAGACTTTTTGATGCTCTTCGTGAACTCGACGAAATGGGTGCTACTAAAGTACTTGCCCGTTGCCCTGAAACTAAGGGTATGGGACTTGCAGTTTATAACCGTCTCATCCGTGCTGCAGGTTTTAAAATAAAGGTGATATAATGAAAATTATTGGTCTTACAGGTCTTACGGGTGCTGGGAAAAGCACTGTTGCTCAAAAGTTAATGGCTTATGGTTGTTATCACATCGACGCCGACAAAGTGGCAAAAGATGTTATAAACAACAGTGAAGATGTCAAAAATAAATTAAAAGAGCGTTTTGGTGACGATGTAATCAATGCTGACGGCACAACTAACCGTCCACTCCTTGCGAGTCGTGCTTTTGCGAGTGAAGAAAACACAAATGAACTTAATGAAATCACTCATCCTGCCGTGACAAAGGAAATACTGTCCATTATAAAAGATATGGAAGAAGTCGGTTATCGTGGTGTAATTATTGATGCCATTGCACTTTTTGAAAGTGGGGAAGATAAGCTCTGTGACTTTACTGTTGCAGTTGTTGCACCAAAGGAAATACGACTCGAAAGAATTATGAAAAGGGATAACATCACAGAAGAAAAGGCACTCGAGCGAATCAATGCACAAAAAGACGAAAGCTTTTTCACAAAAAGAGCCGACTTTGTATTGTGGAATTATCCACCTTATGATATAAATGTAGAAATAAAACCAATAACATTACAACTTGGAATATAACCGAAAGGAGAAAATAAAAATGGAACTTAACGAAATGAAAAAAGAGCTTTTTTATGAGCCAAAACACGCTATGGAAACTGTTGACGATACAGTTGTAAAGGCTGCCGACGATTTCTGTGAGGGCTATAAATCTTATCTTGACTTTGCAAAAATCGAAAGAGAATCAGTTGAATTCTTTGTAAAAGAAGCTGAAAGCAAGGGCTATACAGAGTTCGACAACACAAAGACATATAATGCCGGTGACAAGGTTTATTTCAACAACAGAAACAAGGCAATTATCCTTTGTGTATTTGGTAAAAAGAGCATTGCAGAGGGTGTTAAAATCTCTGCAGCACATATTGACTCACCTCGTCTTGACCTTAAACCAAACCCACTTTATGAGGATTCTTCACTTGCATATTTCAAAACCCACTACTACGGTGGAATCAAGAAATACCAGTGGACTGCAATTCCATTAGCACTTCATGGTGTAGTTGTAAAAGCAAATGGCGAAAGCGTAAAAGTTAATGTTGGTGAAGATGACAATGACCCACAATTCTGCGTTACTGACCTTCTTCCACACCTTGCTCAGAATCAGATGAAGCAGACAATGAGCGAAGGTATTCAGGGTGAACAGCTCAACATTCTTATCGGCTCTCGTCCATTCTCAAAGGATGAAGGTAGCGACAAGGTTAAGCTCAATATCATCAAAATCCTCAACGAAAAATATGGCATTACTGAGGGTGATTTCCTTAGTGCTGAGCTTGAATTAGTTCCTGCCTTCAAAGCTCGTGATATCGGCTTTGACAGAAGCTTAATCGGTGCATACGGTCACGACGACAAGGTTTGTGCTTACCCTGCTGCTCAGGCAATTTTTGATGTTGAAAATCCTGAATACACCTGCCTTACAGTTCTTACTGACAAGGAAGAAATCGGTTCTGATGGTAACACTGGTCTTAACTCATCATATATGAAATATTTTATCCACGACCTTGCAGTTATGGGTGGAGTTGAGCCTTGGAGAGTGCTTTCAAAGTCAGAATGTCTTTCTGCTGACGTTAATGCTGCATTCGACCCATCATTCCCTGAGGTAAGTGAGAAAAAGAACTGCTCTTTCGTAAATAACGGTGTTGTTATCACAAAATACACAGGTGCTCGTGGTAAGAGTGGCACATCCGACGCTTCCGCTGAATATATGGGCAAAATTCGTAGAATGCTCAATGCTAACGATGTTGTATGGCAGATTGGTGAGCTGGGTAAGGTTGACGCAGGTGGTGGCGGTACAGTTGCTATGTATGTTGCTAACCTTGACATTGACACAATTGACCTTGGTGTGCCTGTACTTTCAATGCATGCTCCAATGGAAGTTGTTTCAAAGCTTGACGTATATATGGCATACCGTGCATTTAAGGTGTTCTTTGAGCAGAAATAAAATGCAAAATGCAAAGCGCATAGTGCATAATTAAAGGCAGAGGTTTCTCTGCCTTTTTTGTCATTCTGAGGAACAAAGTGACGAAGAATCACTGTTTGTTTTACTATCACTTCAGTAGAGATTCTTCGCTACGCTCAAAATTACTTTTCAAATAAGTTTTATTTAGCGTCGCAGACCTTTCGTTCTGCACTTACAATAAAATCGGTTGAGGCTGTACCTTTGTTGCCAGAACTTCTCTTAATGTGTCAGGTATATATTTAAAATTTGCCACAATGGAGTTGGGTTTGTTGATATAATCATCCTGCTCCATGGGGACAAAATAGATATTCTTGCTGTTCATTAAAAGTCCTATGTTTTTAGCAGATGTGCCGAGAGCATCATTAGTTGAAACTGCAATAATCACAGGTCGCTGATTTCTTAAATGTGCCTTTGTGGCAAGTGTTACGGAGGTATCGCTTATTCCGTTGGCAAGCTTGCCGAGGGTGTTACCCGTACAAGGAGCAATAACTAAAGCATCTAATAATTCCTTTGGACCTATTGGCTCGGCACCCGTTATTGTGTGGACAATTTCCGTTTTACAGATTTCTTCAATTTCCTTGTTAAAGTCCATTGCCTTTCCGAATCTTGTATCGGTATTATAGGCAGTATATGACATAATGGGAATTACTTTGTAACCCTCATCAACTAACTTTTTCATTTGTGGGATTACTTTTTTAAATGTACAGAATGACCCGCAAAGAGCAAATCCCACAGTTGCGTTGCTCAATTTTATTCCTCCTTTTGCATTGTATTACATATTTTTTTACCAATAATCTCCCCTGCACTTTTCGGTGTGTATTTTCCCGGCAGACCTATTGCTTTTACCACATCAACCGAATGCTTACGGGCTAAATCGAAGTCAAGTCCGAATGGCGCAGAGGCAAGTTCAATAATTTTACATTCTTTTTTCATATTTACTATGGTTTCTTCATGGATGATATGAGCAGGTACCGTGTTTATGACAATATCAAAATCCCCTGAAAGTCGTGAAAGTGATGTCAAAGGCTCTGCCTTGCAGCCCTTGATTATTGCGTCTTCCCTTTGTGACGGATTTCGTGCAAACACTGTTACATCACAGGAAAGAGATTTTAAAAGTGACACAGTTTCTCTTGCCACCTTGCCATAACCCGTAACAGCATATTTTCCTAAAGGCAGAGCAAAGTCAATGTGTTCAAGAAGAATTTTCAAAGCCCCAAAGGAGGTTAAAACTGCATTTTTCTCAATAAAAGTCTGGTCGTAGTAGTCACAAAACGGAATTTCACTCGCCCTAAGCTGGGAAAGCAATTCGCCCTTGATTATTCCACCGAAAACAAGATTTTTACTGCCTAAAAATGAAAACAGTCGGTCAATGGAAATCTCTTTTTTGGAAAAAGGCATAAATATAGTCTTGTCATTTCTTGTTGCAGGAAGTGGCAGAATTACGACCGAATCCTCCCCTATCATCCCTTTAAGTTTATCCGTATCGTCATCCCAATCAAAAAGACCGTAGGAAGAAACATCAAAACCACTTCCCACAAGATACTCTTTAAGGTACTTTTGTCTCTTATCCCCACCAACAATGACTATATTTCTCATAAACACTCCTCCTTGCCTAATACTATGGTATGTTTTTTGAGAAAATTTGGTGATTAGGTGTTTAAAAATTTTAAAATATGTAATATAATAAAGAGTGGTGATTAAAATGAATGAAATTACAAAAGTTTTAGAAACTGTAAAAACAATACATTTTATCGGCATCGGTGGTAGCGGTATGTGTCCACTTGCCGAAATTCTTCATAGCAAGGGCTACACTCTCCAAGGCTCTGATAATAACGAGAGTTCAATCGTTGACCGTATCCGTAAAATGGGTATCAAGGTTATGATGGGACAAAGAGCAGAAAACATTGAGGGTGCTGAAATGGTGGTTTATTCTGCTGCTATTTCAAAGGAAAACCCTGAACTCAAAGCAGCACTTGAGAGTGGAGTTCCAACATTCCAACGAGCAGAATTATTGGGTGAGGTTTCACGTCAATTTTCTAATTGTATCGGGGTCTGTGGCACTCATGGAAAAACAACTGTAACTTCCCTTACTGTTCAGACAATGATTGAAGCAGGTCTTGACCCATCTGCAGTTATTGGTGGTAAATTGCCCCTCACGAATTCCTATGGTCGTGTAGGTCAGACTGAAACTATCGTTATGGAATCCTGCGAATATCAGGATACTTTCCTTAAAATGAGTCCTGATGTTGCTGTTATTCTCAATATTGACGAAGACCACCTTGAATATTTCAAGACAATGGAAAATCTTATTTTGAGCTTCACTAAATTTGCTTCTTCTGCAACAAAGGCAATAATTTACAATGGTGACGATGAAAACACCCTTAAAGCCATCGCTGACATTAAGGGTAAGGAAATGATTTCATTTGGTTTTAACAGTGAGAATGACTACTATGCTGAAAATGTTGAAGAATACAAAGGTGCATTCACAAAATTTGATGTGATGTACAAGGGTGAAAAGTTAGGAACTGTTGAACTTTCAATCCCAGGAATCCACAATGTTCTCAATGCTCTTGCTGCAATAGCATCTTCAATTTATTCAGGTGCAAAATTTGAGGATTGTATCAAAGGTTTACAGGAATTCAAGGGTGCAGGTCGTCGCTTTGAGGACTTGGGAACATATAACGGAATTGACTTTGTTGACGACTATGCCCACCACCCTGCTGAACTTAAGGTTACTCTTGAAGCAGCAATGAAAATGGGTTATAACACAGTATGGGCAGTTTTCCAGCCTTTCACATACTCAAGAACTGCAATGCATTTTGACGAATTCATAGATGTGCTTAAAATTCCTGACAAATGCGTCATGACAGAAATTATGGGTTCTCGTGAAGTGAACACATATGACATTTACACTTCCCAACTCAGTGAAAAAATTCCCGGTTCAGTATGGTTCAACACTCAGGAAGAGGTTGCCGATTATGTTGTAAAAAATGCAAAAGCAGGAGATTTAGTCCTCACAATGGGCTGTGGCGACATTTATAAATCTGCATTTATGATGATTGAGAGACTTAAAAATGGTACAGTTTAATAATTCCTGGGATATACTCTTAAAGGACGAATTTCAGAAGCCATATTATCTTAATTTAAGAAAATTTTTGGTGCAGGAATATAAGTCACAGACGATTTATCCCAATATGAATGATATTTTCAATGCCTTGAAATATACGGACTACAAAGATGTCAAAGTGGTGATTTTAGGTCAGGACCCATATCATCAGCCGAATCAGGCACACGGACTTTGCTTTTCCGTTAAAAAAGGCGTTAATCCACCACCCTCACTACAGAATATGTATAAGGAAATCTATGCTGAGTATGGCTACCCAATTCCACAGCACGGTGAACTTACATATTGGGCTGAACAAGGTGTTCTCATGATGAACACAGTGCTGACTGTAAGGGAAAGTCAACCAAATTCCCATAAAGGTATGGGTTGGGAAATCTTTACGGACAACGTGATTTATCTTCTCAATCTCCGACCTGAGCCAATGGTATTTTTACTCTGGGGTGCAAATGCAAGAGCCAAGAAGAAAATCATCACAAACCCAAATCATTTGGTTCTGGAGTCAGCCCATCCGAGTCCGCTTTCTGCATATAACGGATTTTTCGGCAACGGTCATTTCAAAAAAGCCAACGATTTTTTAAAGCAACACAAAATGACTGAAATCGACTGGCAGATAAAGTAAGTTGTAAACAAAAACCTAAAAAACGGCTCCCCAAACATATGGGGAGCCTATTGTTATCCAGATGCGTATTGAAAGCCGTCCCTTTTCATTGCTCATAATTTCACCTAGGATTTGCTTTAAATATCAAAAACGCCATTTTTCAGGCGTTTTTAATGTTTATTTTATTTTGCATCCTTCTTTTCTTTTCTGAGAAGTGCAATCATTGGAATGAATACGAACAATGCAACAACACCAGCATAAAGGAAGATTGCCTTTGTTGGAAGCACGTTGTCAGCACCTGTTGTATTCTTTGTTGCAAGGTTACCAAGAGTAGGACCAACTACCATTGGAATAAGAACGGAGAACACCATTCTGATACCCTGGAAAAGCCCAACATTATCCTGTGGAGTGTAGTCTCTTGTTGATGCACCAAGCTGAATTGTAAGTACAAGATAGCCGATAAGCACAGGAGCAATACCAATGATGATGGTAAGAATATTTGTTGATGTTGAAAGAACGAAAAGACCTGCAACTAAGAGTGCTGAACTTGTAAGAAAAGCAACCGACTTGCTCTTTTCTGCAACCTTCATAAGAATTACGATACCTGCTACAGTTGAAATAACTGCGATAACTGCAGGGAGGATAATTCCAACAGAAAGGAAGTTTACACCTGCATTTGCAGGTAAAACAACGTCACCAAGATAAACGAAGAGGTATGGGAAGAATACCTGGAATGCGATATTGAAAATGCAAAGTGCTGAAAGAACTAAATAAAGTCCACTGTTTTCCTTAATAACACTTGGTCTGAAGCCATAGAAAAGGTCTGCCCAATAACTTGTGTTTTTCTTTTCTGCATTCTCAAATTTCTTTGGATTATCGATAAGGAATACACCTAAAACACCGACTACAGCAACAACTGCACCCATACCAATGAAGAATACGCTGTATGGAATTGCGCCACTCTGTGCCATTGAGCCAACAACCATAATTACACCCATAGCGATAAAGCCCATAAATGTAAATGCTGTTTCAACTTTTGGACGGGATTCAGGAGTTGTAACATCAGTTACCCAAGCATTAAATGCAGAGTCATTACTTGTTGAACCCATAAATGTCATAATCATATCCATAATTACAACAATCCATGCAGTAACAGTAATAACCTTACCAGGGTCAGTAATACCAAAAAGACTTGATACATTTTCTTTTGTAATAAATCCAAAAAGTGCTGTTACAATACCCCATGCAATATAACCAAAAGAAATAAATGCTTTACGGTTTCGAAGTTTCTCACTGAGTGTACCCATAATAAATGTAGTTACAACGGCTGTAATTGCTGAAAGTGTAACCATAATATTGATAGCATCAGTAAGTGTAAGACTTGCACCAAATGCACCTTCGTTATAAACACAGTCACTTAAGAATGTGTTGAAATACATATTTTCAACGTTCCAGGCAAGTGAGCCCATAAACATAAAGAGAAGAATCCCTGTCCAGACACGTTTTGTAAGTTGTCCGTTATTAGTTTTCATTATTTTTACCTCTTATTTGAAATAGTAAACTCTTGCTTCGTAAGGACGAGTTACGAAAGAGTTGTGAGTTACAGGGTTAAGACGATAGTTTGAAAGTACCAATTCACCCTTTGAAAGGTCAATTCCGGCAGGTGCTTCAAAATTAACTGTCTTTTCAGAGAATGAGCATACAACAAGGATTTTTTCACCGTCAAGGTTTCTCTCGTAAACAAAGAGCTTGTCACTACTCTCATAATACTGTTTGAAATCACCGTAAATTGCAACCTCGTGTTCCTTACGGAATTTAAGAAGCTTACGGTAGTAGTTAAGGATTGAGTTTTCGTCTGCCTCAGCCTGAGCTACGTTAATTTCCTTGTAATTAGGGTTAAGATTGAACCAAGGTTCAACAGTTGAGAAGCCTGCATATGCACTGTCGTCCCACTGAACAGGAGTTCTTGAGTTTTCACGGGAACCTGCGTTTGCCATCTTAAGGAATTTTTCACCCTTAATGCCTAATTTTGCAAAGGTCTTTTCATTGTTGAATGTCATCATATCCTTAAATTCATCAATGGAGTGAAGCTCGATATTTGTCATACCGATTTCCTGTCCCTGATAAATGAATGGTGTACCCTTCTGCAAATAACACATTGTTGCAAGCATCTTTGCACTTTCAATTCTGTATTTAAGTGAGCCATAACGGTCAACAATTCTTGGATGGTCATGGTTTTCAAGGTAAAGTGTATGCCAAGCCTTACCATTCATAGCGTCATACCATTTCTGGTAGCACTTCTTCATCTTTTTAAGGCTGAATGGAGTTTTAATCCAGTCAGTCATAA
>CALBQZ010000182.1 GCA_937899735.1 uncultured Clostridia bacterium
CCTTTTTTGAGCCTTCAAGATTAAAAATCTGTTCAAGTTGAATATTCATAAAACAATCCTCATTACATGCGTTAAATATTATATATTTATATTTCGTTTTTGTCAACAAAAATTTACAAATATTTTTATACAAATTTACATAAAATCGGCGGGGTCAAGACCCCGCCTCACTTACTCAATTACTAATAATTAGTTGATTTTTTCACAGTATTCGAACATCTCTGCTGGAAGGTCCTCAACATCAGATGAAATTGTGAAAGTAAACTTAGTGTCAGAAATCTTTGAAAGTGCATCAACCTTCTTAAGGAAAGCAGCAAGTGCTTCGCCTGTTCTGTCTGTATCTTCTGCGATTCTGTATGTAGCATCAACGAAAATATCTGTAATATCATGGTCACCTGCGCAAATACCACTTAAGAAGCCATAGAAAGCATCATAACCGGCAACTGAGAATACGTCTGTTGCAACGAGTCTTGCACGATAGTTTACATCGTATGTGAGCTTTGTTTCTTTTTCAACACATACAACATTACCACTTGACACGTGAACTGCATCATTTACATGTTCAACGAGTACCTTTGTTTTTCCTGTTCCTTTTTTACCGATAATAAGAGAAATCATATTATCTCCTCCTATATATTTATTATCCATCTTATAAAAGATGGTCATTTCCCTTTTTTAAAATTTACAAATTAGTCGAGTCTTGCTAAAAGTTCTGCTGCCTGAGCTTCATAACCTGGTTTACCAAGAAGAGCAAACATATTCTTTTTGTAGCTCTCAACACCTGGCTGGTTGAAT
Source organism: uncultured Clostridia bacterium (assembly GCA_937899735.1). GTDB lineage: Bacteria > Bacillota > Clostridia > Oscillospirales > Acutalibacteraceae > Fimenecus. The sequence continues at coordinate 796 of CALBQZ010000182.1, forward strand.
GGGTTAACACCTAAAACATAACCTGAAACTGCACAAGCCTTTTCAAAGAAATAAACGAGATAACCAAATTCATATTCGTTCATCTCAGGAACCTCAATGCAGATGTTTGGTACGCCACCATCAACGTGAGCTAACAATGTACCCTGATATGCTTTACGGTTAACGAAGTCCATTGTTTTTCCTGCAAGGAAATTAAGTCCATCAGCATTAACATCGTCTTCTTCGATAACAACTTCTCTCTTTGGTTTTGTAAACATAACGGATGTTTCAAAGAGCATTCTCACACCATCCTGAATGTACTGACCCATTGAGTGAAGGTCTGTTGAGCAAACAACACTTGCAGGGAAAATACCCTTGCCGTCTTTACCTTCGCTTTCGCCGAAAAGCTGTTTGAACCACTCGTTCATCATTGTGAAATCAGGCTCATAAGCAACCATAAGTTCAACAGCCTTGCCTTTTCCGAGAAGGATATTACGGATTGCAGCATATTTATAGCAATCATTCTTATCCATATCGCAAATGCTGTAAGCTTCACGAGCATCAGCTGCACCCTGCATCATTTTATCAATATCAATTCCTGCAACAGCAATTGGAAGAAGACCAACTGCAGTAAGAACTGAATATCTGCCACCAACATCATCAGGCACTACGAATGTTTCATAACCAGCCTTATCAGAGAACTCTTTGAGTGTTCCCTTTTCTTTATCAGTTGTAACATAAATTCTCTTTGCTGCTTCCTCTTCACCGTACTTCTTGATAAGAAGGTTACGGAAAATACGGAAAGCAATAGCAGGTTCTGTTGTTGTACCTGACTTTGAAATAACGTTGATTGAGAAATCAACATCCTTTACAAGGTCAACAAGCTCACTGAGTGAATTACCACTGATTGAGTTACCGCTGAAATAAATATTTGGAGTGTCTTTTGACACAAGATTGTAATTTTGTGAAGTACAGAATTCAATAGCAGCACGTGCTCCTAAATATGAGCCACCGATACCGATAACAACAAGAGCTTTTGAGTCATTCTTAATTTTGTCAGCTGCTTTTTTAATTCTTTTAAATTCTTCTTTATCGTAGTTTACCGGAAGGTCGACCCAACCTAAAAAGTCGGAGCCTTCGCCACTCTTATCCTTAATCTTCTGATGAGCTTCTTCTACAGCAGAAGCCATAGAATTGAGTTCATCGTCAGAGATGAAATTCTTAACATATTTATCGTTAAGTTTTAACGCCATTTTTGATTAGTCCTCGCTTTTTGATATAGTGTTTTAATTATTTTACCCTAAAACTACATAATTTTCAATAGAATTTTATCATTTTTTTGCAAAAGTGGACCACAAAAGTGAAAATACAAACCACACACTACGACGTTCATAATTTCTTTCTGACAGAATAGCGCATTCTTCGAGGATTTTACCGTCCATCTCGAAATAGACCTTACCTAAAGTCTGGTTTTTTTCTACAGGAGCTTCCACATCAACACACATATCAACTCGTTGAGTTATCTTATCCCCTTCGCCTTTTTTCACAAGTATTTTTCGTGGTGTTTCCACAATTGGCTTTAATGTACTTTCCTTTCCATATAGCACTGTTACATCGGTTATGAGTGACATATCTATCTGTGGTTGATAGATTGCATAATTAGCAAAGCCCCAATTAAGCATTTTCTTTGCATCTTCAAAACGCTGTGTACTGTTATCACTGCCCAATACCACTGCAACTAGTGCCATACCATCTCGCTCTGCAGTTGCTGACACACAATATCCTGCTTTTGATGTTGTTCCTGTTTTAAGTCCTGTTGCACCATCATAATAACGGATAAGTCGATTTGTATTCACAAGTTGAGTTTCTCCATTGCGAAGACTATCCATCCATATTGTTGTGTATTCTTTCACCTTTTCGTGCTTCATAAGTTCACAGCTCATTATTGCTACATCTCTTGCAGTTGAATAATGGTTAGTAACTGTATCGTCAAGACCTGAACAGTTTTCAAAATTGGTATTTTTCATTCCAAGTTCTTTTGCCTTTTTATTCATAAGTGCTATGAAAGATGTTTCATCCCCCGAAATATATTCACCAAGGGCTGTACACGCATCATTGGCACTTGCAATAACTGTGGCTTTTAAAAGCTCGTGAACGGTCATCACTTCCCCCTCTTTAAGCCAGATTTGAGAGCCACCTTTTGAGGATGCATTGCGACTTGCTGTTACTCGGTCTTCAAGCTTAATTTGTCCCGATTCAAGTGCTTCAAAAGTGAGAAGTATTGTCATTACTTTTGTTATGGATGCAGGTGATAGCTTTTCGTCAGGATTTGATTCCATTAACACCTTGCCTGTTGACATTTCCATTAATATTGCCGATTTTGCCGATAGATTTCCTGCAACTGTTTCTTCCTTTGCACTCGCCACAAAGCACATTGGCAAGGCTATTATTACACACATTAAAATACAAATTACTTTTTTCATGCTTATCCCTCCAAAAAATTATATGAACAGGACAAATTGGTATATGAAAAATTTAAATAATGTGATATAATCTTGTTCGGTGATACTATGAAAGTGTTTTTCCACACTCTTGGGTGTAAAGTAAATCAATATGAAACCCAGGAAATGCGTGAGCAATTAACTAAAAACGGATATGAAATAACCGAAGACGAAAGTACAGCTGATATTTTCGTCATAAATTCCTGTACCGTTACAAGTGAAAGTGACAGAAAGACTCGTCAATGTGTCCGTCATTATAAAAAGAAATATCCTGATAGCGTAGTAGTACTTACAGGATGTATGCCACAGTCATTCCCTGAAATGGCAGAGAAGCTCGTAGAGGCAGATATTGTACTGGGTAACAAAAACAACAAATTACTTGTATCTTCATTGAACGAGTATTTTTTAAGTTCTTGTAGAACATTGAATATGGAACAACATCAGAGTGGTGAATCCCTTGTCTCATCAGGAATCAGTAAATTTGAAGAGAGAACTCGTGCAATTCTTAAGATTGAAGATGGTTGTGACAGATTCTGTTCTTACTGTATCATTCCAAAAGCTCGTGGCAGAGTGCGATGGAAGCCTATTGAAGATATAAAAAGTGAAGTCAAAGCACTAACAGACAATGGGTATCGTGAAATTGTACTTGTAGGTATTAATCTTTCAGCATACGGTAAAGGTACAGAATTAGACCTTGCAGATGCAGTTTTTGCTGTAAGTGAAAACCAAAAGGTTGAGAGAATCCGTTTAGGCTCCCTTGAGCCTGACCATATCACGGATGAGCTAATTGAAAAACTTGCAAAATGTGAAAAGTTGTGTCCACAATTCCACATTTCCCTGCAGAGTGGTTGTGACAAAATTCTTAAAAGGATGAATCGTCATTACACAAGTGATGAATACTACTCACTGTGTCAGAAGTTGAGAAAAGAATTCAAAGACTGTACTCTTACGACGGACATTATGGTGGGATTTCCTCACGAAACAGAGGATGATTTTGAAACTACAAAGGCTTTTGCCAAGAAAGTAGGCTTTGAGAAGATACATATTTTCCCTTATTCGCGTAGAAGTGGTACTGTTGCCGACAAAATGGACGGACAGATTGAAAAAAGCGTTAAAGCACAAAGAGTCAATGAGCTTTCCGTTGTTGCAAACAGAATAAGAAATGATTTTCTCAAGTCACAGATTGGCAGAGAGTTATCAGTTTTAATTGAAGAAAAACAAAAAAATGATGTGTACTTTGGCTACACACCAAATTACACACCAGTTAAAGTATTTCACGGTACTGTGGGAGAAATAAAAAATATTGAAATTGTTGATACAGAAGATGATTTTTGTATAGGAAAATAACAGAAGGACTATTCGTAATGAATAGTCCTTTTTATTATTTGATTTCAAATGCAACAGAGTTTACATAGTTGTCCGAGTCATACGATACTCTCATTTCAACCTTTTTCCCCTTTGAGTTTTCACCTTGATATTTGCTGAAACCTTTTTGTTCTGCTTTTTCATCTATACCAAGAACTTCTTCAACTTCTGTTTTCATTGCATTTACAGTCAAAGTGTTAGCAAAAAAAACCTTATTATTTCCTGCCTTTGTACGGTTAAATGAGTAACCTACAACCATTGCATCCTCAAGCTTAATATCCTCTTTGCCATTATTTTGACATTTAATAGAGATAGAAGTATCTGAGTCAACAAGGTTAAATGACTTTTGCCTACCGGCAGCAAGAGTTGTTTCAGCATTCTGTTTAAGAACCGGAATTGAAAGTCCTGAGGCATTCATTATGTCCTTAACACTACAAGGTAATGTAACTGAATTACCATTTGGAAATTTAAGTACACCTTCCTGCCAACCCTGTTTAAGTTCTTCTTTATTAATAGGAGGATTTATTGGCTTATTTTCCTCTGGCTTATCTTTATTACAAGCAGCAAATGAGAAAAGCATTACTGCCACCATTAAAATTGCTATTACTTTCTTCATAATATCAACCTTTCTGAAATTGATTACAGACTAATTATATTTACTTTTTACTGTTTAGTCAAGAATCAATTCATAGTATAGTAGAACCAGTTAGCAAGATTTTCAGGCTCAACAAAGAATTTTGTTCTGAAAAGTGCTGTTTTAAGTTTTGAACCTTTAACAGGAATATCTGCAAGAGATTTTACAGTAACATCATACATTTTATCAGCCTTAACAGTTACAACTTTTTCTTCATTAGGGAGCAAATCGAAATAGTTATCGGAGAATGGCTCTCTGAAATCAACTATATCAACCATTACGCTACGGCAGAATACAGGAGATTGTATTTTTACAACAATTTCTCCGTTTTCATAAGAAACCGATTTCTCAATTGTGTTTGCTTTAAGCTTCAAATCACGGTCAGGCACGAAAACCTTTGTTCTTTCTGAAATAACTTTTCCGTTTTCAAAAAGTTTAACTGACATGAACATATCCTTTTTATCGCCACCGATTTTTCCACTTTCAAACAATACTCTTGAATTTGCAACAACATTTTTTACAAGGTCATTGGTGTTTTTGTTTTCGTAAAGCACTTTACCGTCAAGAGTTGCAATTTTAACGCTTACAGTCAATTTTTTATCTTCTCTTGTATCATTGAGAATATAAACTTTATAGTCCTTATCTGTTTCTTCAATTGAAACACAAACCGGCTCAAAGAAATGACGAGCAGCATATTGAAGGGCTTTCCATTTGCCTGTGTAGTCAACACTTGACCATGATGGAGCCTGCCAGCAGTCGTTATACTGCCAGAAAAGAGAACCATTACAACGTTCACGATGACGACGCCAATGCTCGGTAGCATCCTGAATACATTCTTTCTGGATAAGATTTGTCATATAGATTAAATCTTCGAATCTTTCAGGCTCATAGAACTTCTCAAGGAGATAATAGAGCATCTTTCTGTTACCGTTTCTGCATTTCTGATGTGAGTTGAAAATATCACTTGTGATGTAGTAATCACTTTCTTCTGCAAATTGACGGACAGCATCCATTGATGGTAATGATTCAAGACCGAATTCACTACAGAAACGAGTAGGTCTGCTTCTGTAATAGTTAAGTGGTTTCTGACCATGCCAAACTGTCCACATATGAGTGTCTCCGTGGTCATCACCTGTTACACCTTTACGGAATCCGTCACCGATTGGGGATGTTTCGATATATGGAGTGTCAGGGTCAAGTTCAGTTACCAAATCCTTGAGAATCTCATAGAAAAATTTCTTATACCACCCTACAATTTTCATTGTTTCAGGCATATATGAGAACATTGTTTCAACTTCATTATTACCACACCAAAGGCAAAGAGATGGATGGAATTTTATTCGCATAATCTGGTATTTTATTTCCTTCAACACATTCTGGAGAAAATCTTCTTCATAGAATGGATACATAAGACATGCAAACATAAAGTCCTGCCAGATAAGAAGGCCTTTTTCGTCACACTGCTCAAGAAAATAGTCAGATGTATAGTATGCACCACCCCACATACGAAGCATATTGAAGTTTGCACTAAGTGCTGAATCTATGTAGTAATCATAAGTTTCGTTTGTTACTCTACCCATAAGTGAGTCAGGAAGAATCCAGTCAGCACCCTTACCGAAAATTGGCACACCATTAAGGTAGAAACAGAAATTATGACCATACTGGTCTTTGCTACGGTCAAGACGGATTGTACGAAGACCGATTTTCTTTGTGATTTCCGTGTCACCGAGTGTTGCAACAACTGTGTAAAGTGGCTGTTTTTCAACTGGGTTTAATTCCTTTGTCCACCAGAGTTCAGGGTTTTCGATTACAACTTCGTTGTTTTCGATTATCTTTTCTGTGCCATCAGGACAGATAATCTTCGCAGATATTTCACCCTCGCCATCAACAACAGGTTTGATTTTAACAGTAACCTTGCCGTTTTCGTGGATTTGCTTAATCTCAACATCTTTAAGTCTGTTGTCAAAGCACTCAACCCAGATGTCGTCTGTGATACCTGAAAGAGGAAGATGCGGACCCCAGTCCCAACCGAAATGACAATGTGGTTTACGCATATATGCAGCACCATCAGTACCGTTGCAATTCTTTGGAATTGGCTTTTCTGCCTGTTTCTTTTCTATATAAGTTGTTGGTGCAAAGAATGTGATTTTAAGGGTATTTTCCCCTGTTTTTGCAACATTCTTGATATCAAATTCATATTTGAAATGTGCGTTTTCTCCCTTACCAACAAGAGTGTCATTTACATAAACATCACATAGTGTATCAAGAGCCTTACATACAAGTAAAACCTTTCTGTTTGCAAGGTCGTCTTCTGTAAGTGTGAAAGATTTTTCATAAGTCCAGTCTTCACGACCTATCCATTCAACAAGTCTTTCGTTATCTTTGTAATATGGGTCAGGAATAGCACCTAATTCCAACAACTGAGTGTAGTTATCAGACGGAACAGACACATTATATTTATCCCCCGTCGCAACACGAGTCATATTCCATTGTCCGTTGAGGTTATAAGTCTTCATAACAATTTTTCCTTTTAAATCTTTATTTTATAATATTGTAGCAGAATATGGATATGTTTGCAATACAAAAGAAAAAGGGACGATGTAGGCATCGTCCCCTATTGGTTTTATTTTAGTTTTGCATTGAAACTTTTGCTTGTGGCTTTTACGGATAAATAGACTATTCCCCAAATTACGAAATAGATTCCCATAAATACTGCTGTGAAAATCAAAAGTATTTTGGGTTCAAATGGAATCCATGTATTTACCACATAGCAAAGAGAATACGCCACATAGAGTGTTGAGAGATGGCAAAGGAGAGATTTTGCTGTACTCCAATGTTCAATCTGATTGAATACCGTAGCCCCTGCCTGAACAAAGGCTAACAGATAAATTGAAACAATGGCTAACGACACTTGGCTACCACTTAACGTGAAATTATCAATAGTTTTTGAGAGTATGAAATATATTATTCCTAAAATTATTGGTCCAAATCCCGCAAACACAAGTCCACGGTGTAAAAATTCTTTTACATATTTATTCATATTACAAACCCAGCCTTTCTTTAACATTTTTGAGATTTCTTCGTGACACAAAATCCACATATCCGTTTTTGAAAACCACTGTCAAAGAGCCACCTACAGTTGCTTTGAACTTGTCGATTTTTTTCATGTTAGCTATGCATGACTGATTGATTTTTACAAAATTATCACTTAAATTCTCTTCAAGCTGATATAGTCTTAATTTAAGTCTGTATTTCTTATTTCCAGTCAGTGCGTAGACCTTGTTATTGTCTGTAACAAAGCAATAAACATCATTTAAATTGAGTTTTACCGTTTCATCTTCGGTATAGCCTATTAAATCGAATGAACTGCTTTTTACAAGCTCCTCTATCTCGTTTATTAACTGTGTCTTCTCGTGGGCAAATATAAGTATTTCTTCGTCACGATTAGGGTCAATTACAATTTGAAGTTTCATGAAATTCCTCCTTGCGAGTATATATTATCATTCTGTTTTTCGGTTTGCAATATATTAAAAGTGTTCGGTGATTTTATAAATGTATTCGGTAAAAGTCAGGACCTCCGGCTAAGCCGGAGGCTTGATTAAGCCCTAGAAGGGCATATTACAGACGAAAACCCCTCAAGGGGCGCTGAATAGTTTGCCGACCGCATTCTTTCTTCAGCTACCCCTCAAGGGGTTTATTTTATGCTTTCTTGTTCTCGCTACCCGTAAACGGGT
>CALBQZ010000183.1 GCA_937899735.1 uncultured Clostridia bacterium
GGAATGGAATCATTGCAGTAGCAACTGAAACAACCATCTTTGGAGAAACGTCCATGTAGTCAGCTTCTGTTGTAGCAACTTCAAGGAAGTTATCTCTGTGACGAGCTGTAAGCTTAGCATTGATGAATTTACCGTTTTCGTCGAGTGGTTCGTTAGCCTGAGCAACGATGTAGTTATCCTCAACGTCTGCAGTCATATATTCAACTTCATTAAGAACTGTACCTGTTTCTTTATCGATTCTTCTGAATGGAGCTTCGATGAAACCATACTTATTGATTCTTGAGAATGTCGCAAGGTAAGAGATAAGACCGATGTTAGGACCTTCAGGAGTTTCAATAGGACACATTCTACCGTAGTGTGAATAGTGAACGTCTCGAACTTCGAAACCTGCACGGTCACGAGAAAGACCGCCAGGACCGAGAGCTGAAAGTCTTCTCTTATGTGTAAGCTCTGCCAATGGGTTTGTCTGGTCCATGAACTGTGAAAGTGGAGAAGAACCAAAGAATTCCTTAATAGCAGCCATTACAGGACGGATATTGATAAGGGCAACAGGAGTAACTTTATCAGGTTCCTGACCCTGAAGAGTCATTCTTTCTTTAACAACTCTTTCCATTCTTGCAAAACCAATTCTGAACTGGTTCTGAAGAAGTTCACCAACTGAACGGATACGACGGTTACCAAGGTGGTCGATGTCATCTGTAACACCGATACCTGATGCCAGGCCGTTAAGGTAGTTGATTGTTGCAAAGATATCTTCTTTAGTAATGTGTTTTGGAATAAGGTCATCTGCACGAAGAGCCATTTCTTCTGCGAGTGCTTCCTTATTGTCACCACATTTATCAAGAACTTCCATAAGAACATTGAAACTGACTTTTTCGTTGATGCCGATTGCTTCAAGTTCATCTTCTGTGAACATAGGAACATATTCACCGATATCAACCATACCGTTAGAGTAAACTTTTACTTCTTTACCCTCAACGTCAAGGATAACAGTGTCAACACCTTCCTGTTCCATTCTGTAAGCAAGCTCTTCACTGATTACGTCGCCTGTATCAGCCATAATCTCACCTGTGAGTTTGCTGATAACCGGTTCTTTAACAGTTTTACCTGCAAGACGAGAAGAAATAGCAAGCTTCTTATTATACTTGTAACGACCAACTCTTGACATATCATAACGATGAGCATCAAAGAAGAGGCCATCGAGGTGTGCCTGAGCTGTTTCAAGTGCAGGTGGTTCACCTGGACGAAGCTTCTTATAAACTTCGATAAGAGCCTGTTCTGTATTAACAGTAGTATCCTTATCAAGAGTTGCTACGATTCTGTCGTCATAACCGAAGAATTCCATAATCTCAGCATTTGAGCTAAGACCCAATGCACGGATAAATGTTGTGATGAAAATCTTTCTGTTTTTATCAATTCTTACATAGAAAAGGTCATTCTGGTCTGTCTCATATTCCAGCCAAGCACCACGGTTAGGAATTACAGTTGTTGTGTAAAGTTCCTTACCTGTCTTGTCATGAGTCATTCCATAGTACACACTTGGTGAACGTACAAGCTGTGAAATAATAACACGCTCTGCACCGTTAATAACAAATGTACCACTGTCTGTCATCAGTGGGAAATCGCCCATATAAACTTCGTTTTCCTTGACCTCACCTGTCTCCTTATTGAAAAGACGTGCGGTAACTCTGAGAGGAGCTGCATAAGTTGCATCTCTTTCTTTACATTCTTTGACTGTGTACTTTGGCTTATCGTCCATACGATAGTCCACAAAAGTCAATTCGAGATTTCCTGTATAATCGGTGATTGCATCGATATCACGGAACACCTCTTTAAGTCCTGTTTCAAGGAACCACTTGTATGAATTTTTCTGTACCTCAATAAGATTAGGCATCTGCATAACCTCATTAATTTTTGAGAAACTCATACGGGTATTTCTGCCAAGTTTTACCGGTTTGACATTTACCATAGGGCTTATCACTCTCCGTTCGTTTTTTTATTCCTGAGCCCCATATCTATATACATAGTATATAAGGCGTGGAGATTATTAAATTAAAGTTGTTTTACACCTTGCTTTTCGTAGTAAATTATGGTAAAATTCATCTTACGAAAAATGCTCCAGCGTATACAATTCCATTTTAATAGCAATTTACTATTATATACATGTCAAGTCAATATGTCAATAGTTAATTTTCCAAAAATGGAAATTTTTTTAAGGAAGTCAGATTATGAAAAATTACACCGATTTAACACTCTCTGCAAAGGCAGTTGTTATATTTAAAAATGTAATGACAGACAAATGCCTTTCTTCACTTTTAAATCTTCTTAAATGTGACGGAACTGACAAAGACGAATTTGTTTCACTATATTCCGACTTTGTTTCAGCACTTTACGAAAAGACTGACGATTTATGTGAATACATCAATCATCTTTTGCAAAACGATGAGAATATATATGTAAAGGAATCTGCAAAGGGTGATGTCTCCCCTCTTATGCAGAAAGCTGTTGAAAGCGAGTTAGATTTATTTGAGAAGCTCTCTCAGATTAGTTGTGATGATATAAAGGTATTATGCGATACTGATGTATATCTGCCTCAATGGAAGAATGGCAACATTTCTGTAAGGGACGAATACATTAAAAAGATTTCAACAATCAAAACTACGGGATACGGCATTTATGCTACTCACCATATGTTCTTATATAAGGATGAAAAAATCATTCCTGTAAAATTCCCTGACCCACAACGCCTGTCCCAGATGAGTGGTTACGAATTGGAAAGGCAAAAGGTTATCGACAACACTATGGCTCTTGTTCAAGGAAAACCTTGCAACAATGTGCTTCTTTATGGTGATGCAGGTAGTGGTAAGAGCAGTACAATCAAGGCAATTGTCAATGAATACTGGAAATTGGGTCTTCGTCTTATTGAAATCAAGAAAAATCAGCTCTATTCCCTGCCAGATGTTATTGAACAGTTGGCAGATAATCCTTTGAAGTTCATCATTTTTATTGATGATTTGAGTTTTTCATCAAACGACAATGATTTTGGTGCATTAAAAGCAATTCTCGAAGGTGGTGTTTCCGGTAAAACTGAAAACATTGCAATTTATGCTACAAGTAACCGAAGGAATCTTGTAAAAGAGAATTTCAACGACAGAAATGGTGATGACATTCACCTTCAGGACACTATTCAGGAAATTATGAGTCTTTCTGCAAGATTCGGACTTAAAATTACTTTCTCAAAACCTAATAAAGATTTGTATTTATCTATTGTAGAAAATCTTTCTATACAGTATAATATAAGTATGGACAAAAACGAGTTGCATTTAGCAGCCGAAGCCTTTGCACTTCGCAATGGTGGAAGAAGTCCACGAACAGCAAAACAGTTCATTGAACATTTAGCATCTAAAAGTGAATAACCTTGTTGGAGGTAGAATATGAGAAATTATACTTATGATTGGGAAAACCCTGCAATCTTCAAAAGAAATAAGGAAGACGGTCACGTTATCGCATTTTCTTACGACAATGAATCAGACGCATTGAACAGAGTTGCTCCCACAACAAAAATGACACTTAACGGAAAATGGAAATTCCACTGGCAGAGAGGTCTTAATAACTGTCCTACAGATTTTTATCTTGACAGCTTTGACCCATCCTTCTGGCGTGATATTGACGTTCCGTCAGTGTGGCAGATTGGTCAGGATACTGAAAGCTATCCTTACTACTATGCAAGTACATATTGCCGTGCTATCAGCAGAAGCAAGAACAAAATTCCTTCAATCGACCACGATATGCAGGAAATCGGTATTTATGTAAGAGATTTCGAGATGCCTGAAAGCTTTGACGGTCAGGAAATCTTCTTGCACTTTGGTGCTGCAAAATCTGCTATTGAGGTTTATCTTAACGGTGAATACGTTGGTTATTCACAGGGTTCAATGACTCCTCACGAATTCAACATCACAAAGTTTGCTCGTAAAGGCTCAAACAGAGTTGCTGTTAAAGTTTATCGTTTCTCTGACGGTGCTTATCTTGAGAATCAGGATATGTGGCTTCTTTGTGGTCTTTACAGAGAGGTTTATGTGTTTGCTGAACCAAAGAAATGTGTTCGTGATTTCTTTATCACTACTGATTTAGACGCTGAATACAAGGACAGTAACACAACTCTTGAAATTCAGGTAAACAACTACGATAAAAATGGTACAGCAAAGGTTAAGGCTGAAATCATTGACGGAGAAAAGAGAATTCTCCTTGGTGAAACAGAAACTGACGGTGGAAAAATCACATTTAACAAATTGATTGAAAACCCGGAAAAATGGTCTGCCGAATCACCTTACCTTTATAAATTGCTCATCAGCATTACTGCTGATGGTAAGACAACATATAAATCAATCCGTTTTGGTTTCAAGAAAGTTGAAATTATCGGTGAAAGATTCCTTTTCAATGGTAAGCCATTGATGCTTCGTGGTGTTAACCGTCACGACTTTGACCCTGACAACGGTTGGGCAGTTCCTACTGAAAGATATCATCAGGACCTTAATTTCATGAAGAATGCGAATATTAACTCTATCCGTACTTCTCACTATCCTGATGACCCAT
>CALBQZ010000184.1 GCA_937899735.1 uncultured Clostridia bacterium
GTGAAATGCGTTCTTCCTTTAAAAATGCTGCGATTAAATCTCCTGTTGAACCGCTATAAACACGATTTAAAAAACTTTGTCGTTCTTTTTGCTGACAGCTTTCACGGTCAATAGTAGCACGATAAAGGTGAGGTGATGCCTCTTTGTTAATAGTTACCAGTCCTTTTGTTTCCATTCGTGTAAGATAGGTGAGGACTGTATTGCGGTTCCATTTAGTATGTGGGTACAGTCTGTTAACGATTTCCCCTAATTCTGCACCATCAGTATCCCAAAGCACATTAAGTACAGTCCATTCTCTTTCAGATAAGTTCATAATAAAACCTCCTACAAGTGTAGTATTTAATTACATACTACACTTGTAGTAATAAAATGTCAAGAAAAAATTACAACGGTAAGGAAAGGTCCTTACCGTTGCTTTTTATAATTCTGCTTCATAAATTCCGATACATTCTCTGCCCGTAAGATTGTTTGATACATTGCGAGCATTAAAATAAAGCCTTAATTTACCATTGTAATATGTCAGACAGCAAGCATAAACATACTGCGCCATCCAATTACTATTCCCTTGCTTTTGTGGTACTAAAAATGGCTTTACAAACTCAAAATTAACACCATCGTCAGACTTTAATAACATAATTGCAGAGTGACTTTTTCCGCCTTTTTCAAAAAGACCATTTTGAAGTCCGATATAACAATCCTTAAGTTTGTACACTTTTAAACAACCCGAACAAAGGTTAAGATAATGAACATTTTTATCAGGACTGATAATAGGCTTTTCCCTTGATATATAGCCATTTGAGATGCTTTTGCTCTCTGCAAAGCTTATGTGTGTTGGCTCACAAAAACCACAGTCTTTAATAAATGTCTGTCCACAGGAGTAATACATTCTGTATCCTTCTTCTGCGCTCATCAAAAACGGATTTGAAATTGCAATCCCATGCTTGCACTCTTCATAATCGCGAGTTTTACCAATAACTAAATATGGCTCTGTCCAATCAACCAGATTTGTTGACTCCACACAGTAAATTTCCGATTTCCATTTAGCACCCACAAGACTTAGCAGATTGAATATAACAGGTCTTGTTCTTTCGTAAAAAAGGTAATATGTACCATCAATATAGTTGATATTTGGTCGCATAGCACGATTAACGATTTTGCCTTTATTTTTAAAGTTTATGCCATCGTTACTTTCGTATCTGTAAACACCGAAGAAAGTGTGACAGAATAAGTGCCACTTTCCGTCGTGAGATATATCAGGTGTAATTACGCTTGGGTCAGCAATAACAAAACTATTAATTGGATTATGGATTATAGGATTATATTTATATAGTTTAAACTCAGTATTTAAAATATCATTTAATGAGAGATTCTCCATTTTTTTCAACCCTTTATTTCAAAACAATATCGTTGCCTCTATCTTCAATTTCAATGAAACGTGGACGTTCAAAGTCTGTCTGGTTTGGTGTGTGGAATGTGAGATAGAATTTTTCGTTGTCCTTAAATACCATTCCATGTCCACCATCATTATCAATCAATGGTGGAAGGTGAGTAAAGTCCATACCAATTTCACCATTATTGAACTTAACAAGACATTCTGCGTACTTTCCTTCGATAAAAGTTGACCAAAGCATAAATAATTCATTGGTTTTTGAACGATACATAAATGGCCCATCAGTAATTCTGTGTTTTTTTGGGTCATTGATTTCATCTGCCCAGTAAGGGGAGGATGCCTTGAAAAGTGTAACAGGTTCACCGATTGCTTCGGATAGGTCATCACTTAATGGCATATAGCAGATTGTACCATCAATTATCTGTGTGTGTTCATGACAGAATACCATATAAGGTTTTCCTTTACGATTGATATAAAGTGTACCGTCAAGACATTCCCAGTCATATGGTGTTACTGCACCTTTACTATGTGGAACAAAAGGTCCAAGTGGGTTGTCTGCTCTCAACACAAATGTGCCTCTTAATCCGTTGCTTTTCTTTGTGAAAGTAGCAAACATATAATACATTCCATTGTATTTATGTACTTCAGGTGCCCAGTTTACCTCTTTATTCATATCGTGAGAATCCGAATTGAAACATTCGTGTGCTACACTCCAGTTTTCAAGGTCAGTTGACACATAAACATCGAATCCACCAACTTTGATACCAAAGTGCTTTGCTCTTGTGCCATACATATAATATTTGCCATCTTCAAATAGGATGAATGGGTCACGGATATTGATGTCATGACAACTTAAAGCAGTTTTTTTACTAAACACATCCTTTAACATAATTTTCACCTGCCGTAAACTATCCAACAAAAATATTGGAACATGCTTTTATAATAATATAAATAACTACCCATTGCAAGAGAAAAGTGGACTGAAAGCAAAAGATTTCAATCCACTTATAAACTATATCGTGTCGTAGCAAAAACGATTTAACTTCTGTAGGGCAAAAATTTTTATCGTGCTTGAAACTAATTTTTCTCTTATTTTTCTTTAATTTTTTCTTGAAAGAATTTAAGTTTTTTCTTTAATTTTTCTTGAAAATTACGAGAAAGAAAACGCCCACAAACCACGCAGTAGAGCCGTTTGAAAAGGGATAAGGGAAGATTAACAGAAAGTTAAAAGAAAGGAAAAGGCTTGTTTTACCGTCAGTTAAATATTCTGCAAGGTGACTTTTAAGGCAAAAAAAGAAGACCTTGCATAGAAAATGCAAGGTCATAAATTTTGAAAAAATTTATACTTTTCTTTTCCCTCAAACTCAGCGGTTAGAGGATGAACAAATTTACCCTTTTTTAGATGAAGGGAATTATCTGCTTTAATCGTGTTATTCCCACTCAATAGTTCCGATTGGCTTTGGAGTGAGGTCGTAAAGCACACGGTTGATACCTTCAACTTCGTGTGTGATTCTATAAGTAATCTTATGGAGTACTTCATAAGGAATTTCTTCAATAGTAGCACTCATAGCGTCTGTTGTGTTAACTGCACGAATGATTGCAGGCCAGCCTTCATAACGGCTTTCGTCTCTAACACCAACACTCTTAACATCAGGCACTGCGATAAAGTACTGCCACACTTTTTCACTGAGACCACAGTTGTCAAATTCCTCACGAAGAATTGCATCTGCTTCACGGAGAGCCTCAAGTCTGTCACGAGTGATTGCGCCAAGGCAACGAACACCAAGACCAGGACCTGGGAATGGCTGACGATAAACCATTGCGTGTGGAAGACCAAGTGCTTCACCAACTACGCGAACTTCGTCCTTGAAGAGAAGCTTAATTGGCTCAACAAGTGAGAAGTTAAGGTCTTCAGGAAGTCCACCAACATTGTGGTGCGATTTAACAGCCTTTTTGCCTTCAGCCTGTTTGAAGCTTTCAAGGATATCAGGGTAAATTGTACCTTGAGCCAGGAATTCAACGCCTTCAAGCTTTCTTGCTTCATCAGCAAAAACATTGATAAATTCAGCGCCAATAATCTTTCTCTTCTTTTCAGGCTCTGCAACACCAGCAAGAAGGTCAAGAAAACGGTCAGTAGCATCAACATAAATTAAGTTAGCATCAAGCTCTTTGCCGAAAATTTCAATAACATTTTCACTTTCGTTCTTTCTCATAAGACCGTGGTTTACGTGAACACAAACTAACTGTTTGCCGATAGCTTTGATAAGGAGAGCAGCAACAACTGATGAGTCAACACCACCGGAGAGTGCGAGAAGGACTTTTTTATCGCCAACCTGCTCACGAACAGCCTTAACTTGTTCCTCGATAAAAGCATCTGCTAACGCTTTGGTGGTAATTCTTTCCATTGATTCGGGTCTAACATTACAATCCATTTTGAATTCCTCCATTTTATATAAAATTAGTCTGTGTAGTTATCGAAATATCCCTGAACAAGGATAATTGGAGTACCCTTGTCACCTGAACCGCTTGTAAGGTCACAGAGTGAACCGATAAGGTCAGTGAGCTGACGAGGAGTTGTACCCTGAGATGCCATGTTACCAACAAGGTTATCCTGTTTAGCCTTAATGCTGTTTGAGATAGCTTCTTTAAGTTCAGCACCTGAAAGACCTTTGAAGTCGTTGTCAGCAAGATATTTAAGCTTTAATTCATTTGGTGTACCGATAAGACCTGCAGTGTGAGCAGGGGATACAACCGGGTCAGCAAGTTCCCAGATTTTACCCTGTGGGTCCTTGAATGCACCGTCGCCGTAAACCATAACTTCGATATGCTTGCCAGTTCTTTTTATGAATTCAGCCTGAATATCTTCAACAAGTCCCTGGCAATCTCTTGGGAAGAGCTTGATTGTATCCTCAGTTGATTTGTTTGAGCCGAGGAGACCGTATTTTTCGTTACATCCACTGCCATTTACAGGAGCATTAAGAATGTCGTCAAGACCACAAACAACTTTAGCACCTGCAGCCTTTAAGATTCTCTTTGTCCTAGCTCTTGTATGGATATCACAAGTGAGGACACAGTCAGTATAGTCAAGAATTGTTTTTGGTTGATTTGCAAAGATAATCTCTGCTTCTGCACCTGCTTCTCTGATGATTTCAGAGTAGTAAGCAACATAGTCAACACCTGTGAATTCGTGTTTATTTTCACCAAAAAGCTCTCTGTATTTTGCCTCGTCGAGAACATCTGAGTAAGGGTTGATTCCAGCTTCGTCAATCTGGTCAAGGCTTACAAGTGAGTTACCAACTTCGTCGCTAGGATAGCTGAGCATAAGAACAACTTTCTTAGCACCTTTTGCAATACCACGGAGACAGATTGCAAAACGGTTACGTGATAAAATAGGGAAGATAACACCTATTGTTTCACCACCGAGTTTAGCTTTAACATCAGTTGCAATATCATCAACTGACGCGTAGTTACCCTGTGCACGAGCTACGATTGATTCAGTAAGAGAAACAACGTCTCTGTCACGCATTTCGAATCCTTCGCTTTGTGCTGCCTCAAGTACGCTTGTAACAGTGATATCAACAAGGTCGTCACCTTGTCTGATGATAGGACAACGAATACCTCTTGAAACTGTACCGACTTTTCTTTCCATATATATCTCTCCAATATAAAAAATTACGAAGTGCTTTTTAGTATGTGAATTTGTCAAGATGAAATGCCCAAATACTCACACTAAAATCCACTCTGTATTATATAATAGTTTGCCATCCAAAGTCAATAAGAATATAATCAAACCAAGACAAAATTTGTACCAAAAACAGAATGATTTTTTGTGCATTTTTTTGTTAATAAACCGCAGTTTTAAAACCCATTTCTCATTGACAATTATATTGCATTAGAGTATAATTATTTTAATTATAATGATTTAATTGTATAGGTGTGCCTTGTTGGGCGCTTGATTGTAAAAGGAGATGGGCTAATGTACAGTAGTTTTAAGCGTTTTATGGATGTCGTGCTATCATTGTTTGCGTTGATTGCATTGTCACCTGTTATGTTGATTGTGGCAATTATAATTAAGCTCACATCACCAGGTCCGGTTATTTTTGTACAGAAGCGTGTAGGTAAAGATGGTAAAGTATATGACATGTATAAATTCCGTTCTATGTGCGTTGGCGCAGAACAGCAGGAAGGTGGCGTTTTCTGTACAAAGGGAGATGCTCGAGTTACAAAAATTGGTAAGATAATTCGTGCAACAAGTATTGATGAGCTGCCACAGCTTGTAAATATCATTAAAGGTGATATGAGCTTTGTAGGACCACGTCCTCCACTTACATATCATCCATGGGAATATTCAGAGTATTCGGATTTTCAGCGCAGAATGTTCGAGGTTCGTCCTGGTATTACTGGATGGGCACAAGTGAATGGCAGAAAAGAAGTTGAGTGGAACAGAAGAATTGAACTCAATGTTTGGTATGTTGATAATATGTCACTTCTTCTCGACCTTAAAATCCTTTTACTTACAGTTTATAAGGTAATCAAGAACGAAGATAATGAAAATACTGGTGCTACTGTAAAAAAATGAGCCCCAAAGGATTATTTGATTAATAAGAGGTAGATTATGGCTCTTGAATTGATGTTTGTTACAAATCGTGTTGATGTTGCAGAAGCTGCACAAGCAGCAGGCGTTGACCGCATATTTGTTGATATGGAGCATATTGGTAAACTGGAACGTCAGGGTGGTCTTGATACGGTTCAAAGTATGCATACTTTAGATGATGTAAAGGCAATTCGTAAAGTACTTGTTACTTCAACGCTTCATGTTCGTTGTAATCCTATACATGATGCAAGCGATGAGTATTCTTCGACGGAAGAAGAAATCAACGGTATTGTTGAAAGTGGTGCAGATGTTATTATGCTACCTTTCTTTCATAATACCGAACAAGTGCATAGGTTTTTAAATGCAGTAGATGGGAGAGCAAAAACTAATTTGTTAGTTGAAACTCCTGAAGCGGCAGAAAGTATCGATGAGATTCTTGAAATAGAAGGAATTGACGAAATACATATTGGACTTAATGATTTGCATTTAGGTTATGGTATGACCTTTATGTTTGAGCTTTTAGCGGATGGAACAGTACAAAGATTGTGTGAAAAGATTGCAAAGAAAAATATCAGTTACGGATTTGGTGGCGTTGCCCGTGTAGGAACAGGAACCTTACCTGCTGAATGCATTTTAGGTGAGCATTACAGATTAGGTTCAGAACGAATTATCCTATCTCGTTCATTCTGTGATATTTCAAAGGAAACAGATTTTGAAATTATAAAACAAAAGTTTAATACCGGAGTTGGTGATATTCGTGATTTTGAAAAAGAAATACTTGCTACATGGAATGAAAAAACATACAAAGATAATCAGATGAAAACGCGGGAATGTGTTGCAAAAATTGTTGATAATATTAAAAACAGATAAAGGATTTTTATGAAGCTATTAGTCACAGGTGCATTTAATTGCACGGATGAGCAAAAATTGAATATTGAAAAGCTCGGCTGTGAGGTTGTGTTTCATCAAATGGAAAATGAGCCGTTGTCACCTGAAATGTTTTTAGCAGACATGATTATCTGCAATGCATTATTCTTATATAACGATTTAGATGAATTCCCAAATCTAAAATTCGTTCAGCTTACAAGTGCGGGGCTTGACCGTGTACCAGTTGATAGAATGAAAGAAAAAGGTATTGCTCTTTGTAATGCAAGGGGGGTATACAGTACTCCAATGGCGGAATGGGCGCTTGCTGGTGTACTTGCATTATATAAGCACACAAATCAGTTTTATGCTAACCAACAAAATCATAAGTGGGTTAAAGATAGAAATGTGAGAGAACTTACAGGCGGCACAATCTGTATTGTGGGCTGTGGTAGCGTTGGAACTGAGTGTGCAAAAATATTCAGAGCTTTTGCAGAAAAAATTATAGCAGTCGATTTAGTAGCACCTTTAGGTGATTTGTACGATGAATTTTATAATGTAAAGGATATTTCAAAACCTGTTAAAAATGCAGATGTCGTAATTCTTACACTTCCGCTTACTGATGAAACAAGAAATATGTTTGATAAAGAGCTTCTTTCACATATGAAGAACGATTCTGTTCTTGTTAATATTGCAAGAGGAGCAATTGTGAACGAAGAAGATTTAATAGAGTTACTTAAAGGGGAAGAACTTGGTGGAGCGGTGCTAGATGTATTCAATAACGAACCTTTAAGTGAAGAAAGTGAACTATGGAATTTTCCAAATGTTATTATTACTCCGCACAATTCCTTTGCATCACCAAAGAATGCTGAGAGATTATATAATGTTGTGTTCGATAATTTGAAAAGCTTTATAAAAGGGGAGGAAAACAGATGAAATTCATATTAGTTTCCCCAAAAAACCGTACTGCGTATAATTTCCGTGGGGACTTGGTCAAAAAGATTATTGCGAGTGGTTATGATGTGATTATTACAGGACCTAATCGTGATAATATCCAGAAGGTTGAAGAGTTAGGTGCAAAATTCGTTGAAATTCCGATGAACAAAAATGGTGTAAATCCTTTAAAAGATTTTGCATATATGAATGCACTTCGCAAGCTTTTCAAAAAGGAAAAACCTGATGTTATCTTGGGGTATACTTCCAAGCCAGTAATATATGGCTCTATGGCTGGATTCCTGGCAAGAGTACCACATAAGGTTGCAATGGTAACAGGTGCAGGATATGCATTTATTGCAAAAACCAAAAAGGCAAAAATCATAAAACTTATAATGTCAATTCTTTATAAATTAGGTTTTATGTGTGCTGATACAGTAATTTTCCAGAATACTGATGATAAAGAGCAGTTTATAAATGAGCACCTTGTTAAAGCTAAAAAATGTAAAATTGTAAACGGCTCGGGTGTTAATATGGAAAAATTCCTAATTGCCGATTATCCTGAGAAAACAACATTCTTTATGTTGTCACGTGTTATGTACTCAAAAGGCATCAGAGAATACCTAGAAGCTTGTGAAACTGTAAAAGCAAAATATCCTGATGTAAGATGTATGCTATTAGGAGCTTGTGAGGGAATTCAGGATTCACTATCACAAGAAGACCTTGATACATATATAAATAAAGGCATAATTGAACACTTTGGTGAAACTGACACAGTTTCTGATTACTATAAACAATGTTCAGTTTATGTGCTTCCATCTTATCGCGAGGGAACACCACGAACCGTTCTGGAGGCGATGGCTATGGGCAGAGCAATTATTACAACTCACGCACCGGGATGCCGTGAAACAGTAGTAGATGGTGAAACAGGTTACTTAGTTCCAACTCATAACGGACAAGCAGTAGCTGAAAAGATGATTGAATTTATAGAACATCCTGAACTTATTTCTTTAATGGGTGCAAAAAGCCGTGAATATTGCAAAAATAAGTTCGATGTAAATAAAGTAAATGATGATATGTGTAAATATCTAAAGATAGGAGAAATGTAAAATGTCACTCTACGAAAAAATTGTCAATGGCGAAGAAAAAATTTCACTTGTAGGTCTTGGATATGTTGGTATGCCAATCGCAGTTGCTTTCTCAAAGAAAGTAAAGGTAGTTGGATTTGACCTTAATGCTAAGAAAATTGAACTTTACAAAAATGGTATTGACCCAACAAATGAAGTTGGTGATGAAGCTATTAAAGCTTGTACAGTAGATTTCACTGCTGACGAAACAAAGCTTAAGGAAGCTAAATTCCACATCGTTGCTGTACCAACACCTGTAAATGATGACCATACACCTGACCTTACACCTGTTGAAGGTGCATCAACAATTGTTGGTCGTAATCTTACAAAGGGTTCAATCGTTGTTTATGAATCAACAGTTTATCCAGGCGTTACTGAAGATATCTGTATTCCAATTCTTGAAAAAGAATCAGGTCTCAAATGTGGTGTTGACTTTAAAGTGGGGTATTCACCAGAGAGAATCAACCCAGGTGATAAGGTTCACCGTCTTGAAACAATCGTTAAAATCGTTTCAGGTATGGACGAAGAATCACTTGACCAGATTGCTAAGGTTTATGAGCTTGTTGTTGAAGCAGGTGTACACAGAGCAGAAAACATTAAGGTTGCCGAGGCTGCAAAGGTTATTGAAAACAGCCAGCGAGATATCAATATCGCATTTATGAATGAGCTTTCAATCATTTTCAATAAGATGGGTATTGATACACAGTCAGTTCTCAGAGCAGCAGGAACAAAATGGAATTTCCTTAAATTCTTCCCTGGTCTTGTTGGTGGTCACTGTATCGGTGTGGACCCATATTATCTTACATATAAGGCAGAGCAGTTAGGTTATCACAGCCAGATTATCCTTTCAGGTCGTAGAATAAACGATGATATGGGTAAGTATGTTGCTGAAAGCGTTGTTAAAAACCTTATCAAGGCTGATGTAGCAATCAAGAGTGCAAAGGTTGCAATTCTTGGCTTCACATTCAAAGAAAATTGTCCAGATACAAGAAATACAAAGATTATTGATATCTATAATGAACTTAAAGAATATGGTATTACTGCAACAGTTGCAGACCCTGCAGCAGATGCTGACGAAGCAAAATGGCTTTATGGTATGGAGTTTGTTGATATGTCAACAATTAAAGACTGCGATGCAGTTATCCTTGCAGTTGCTCACGAAGAGTTCAAGGATTTAACACAGGCTGACTTTGATAAGATGTTCAAAGCAGGTGACAATTCTACAAAAGTACTCGCTGATATTAAGGGTCTTCTTAACCGTAAAGAATACGAAGCAGCAGGCTATAATTACTGGAGATTATAATTATGGGTTATAAACATTTAAAATTTCCTGAAAATTCAGTTTTCCTCGTAACAGGTGCAGCAGGTTTTATCGGCTCAAACCTTTGCGAAGCAATACTCAATATGGGATATAAAGTAAAAGCTCTTGATGACCTTTCAACAGGTAAGCAAGAGAATATTGATATGTTCCTCGATAATCCTAACTATACATTTATAAAAGGTGATATCAAGGACCTTGACACATGTATTAAGGCTTGTGAGGGCGTTGACTACGTTCTCAATCAGGCTGCATGGGGCAGTGTTCCTCGTTCAATCGAGATGCCAATCTTCTATTGTAAAAACAATATTGAAGGTACACTCAATATGATGGAAGCTGCTCGTCAGAATGGTGTTAAGAAGTTCGTCTATGCTTCAAGCTCATCAGTTTATGGTGACGAGCCAAATCTTCCAAAGTATGAGGGCAGAGAGGGTAACCTTCTTTCACCTTATGCACTTACAAAGCGTTGCGACGAAGAATGGGGTAAACTCTATACTAAGCTTTATGGACTCGATACATATGGAATGAGATATTTCAATGTTTTTGGTCGTCGTCAGAATCCGGATGGTGCTTATGCAGCTGTTATTCCAAAATTCTTAAAACAGCTTATTCATGGTGAAACACCAACTATTAACGGTGATGGTAAGCAGAGCCGTGACTTCACTTATATTGATAATGTTATCGAGGCAAATCTCAAAGCTTGTCTTGCATCAAGTGAAGCAGCAGGTGAGGCATATAACATCGCATATGGTGGCAGAGAATATCTTATCGATATTTACTATGGACTTACAGCAGCATTAGGTCTTGATATAGAGCCAAACTTTGGTCCTGACCGTAAGGGTGATATCAAGCATAGTAATGCTGACATCTCAAAAGCAAAGCGTCTTTTAGGCTACGACCCTGATTACAGTTTCCAAGATGGAATAAAACTTGCAATCGAGTGGTATAAGGAGAATTTATAAAAGATGATTGATTTTAAAAAGATACTTGGTGCTGATTTTAGACGAAAAATGAGATATGTTTTATCCTTTTTGCCTGATAAAACATTTTTGCAGATTCATTATTTTCTTACAACAGGAAGATTCGTAAATTTTAAAAGTCCAAAATTGTTTACTGAAAAAATACAATGGTTAAAAATTAATGATAAGCATCCTGAATATAAAGATTTGGTTGATAAATTAGCCGTTCGTAAGCATATTGCAGAAGTTTGGGGAGAGGAACATTTATTCCCATTGTTAGGACATTGGGATTCTTTTGATGATATAGATTTTTCTAAGTTGCCTAAACAGTTTGTTTTGAAATGTAATCACGATTCCGGCAGCACGAAAGTAATTAAGGATAAAGATTCTTTAACTGCGGAAGATATTGAGAAATTAAAGGAACACTTTACAAACAGACTGAACAGAGAATACTTTTATGCAGGACGAGAATATCCGTATAAAGGCATTAAACCATGCATTCTGGCGGAAGAATTCATGGTTGATGAATCAGCACCTGAAAAGGCAATTGAAGATTACAAGTTTTTCTGTTTTAACGGTGAACCAAAAATCATGTTCGTTGCAACGGATAGAAATATTGATGTTAAGTTTGATTTCTTCGATATGGACTTTAATCATCTTGATATAGTCAATATTCATCCACAGTCAGGAAAAGAAATTGCAAAGCCTGAAATGTTTGAAGAAATGAAGGAGATTGCAGCAAAGCTTTCAAAGGGCATTCGCCATGTGAGAATCGACTTGTATGAACTTAATGGAAAATTATATTTTGGTGAGTTTACATTCTTCCATGGTGGTGGGTTCTGTATGTGGGAGCCATTTGAATGGGAGAAAAAGCTTGGTGATTGGATAGATATATCATAATTATTTGGAGAACGTTATCTATGAAAAGAATATATAATTTAATAATCGCAATTATAAAAAAAATAATTATTGTAATAGACGTTCTTAAGACATGGACAGTTGAGTGGATTGCGATATTAAGGAAAAAGCCTTTGTACAAACACATAAAGTGGACAAAGGAACAGCAAAAAGAGTTTGACGATTTTTGGAAGAATAATTATGGTAAAAAAATTTCAAGTCGTTGGCACAAACTATATCAGGCTTCCAATGGCATTTTTCGTGTAGACTATTTGCCAGAGATTTTGTATTCGACTAAAATTGAGCCAAAGATTAATGATTATACATATTGTGCTGTTTATTCTGACAAAAATCTCAATGAATTATTCTTTAATAATAAGATTGATGGAGTAAGAACACCAAAATGCTATTTATCTAATAATCATGGTAAGTTTTATGACGGGGACAGACATTTAGTTTCAAAAGAGAAGGCAATAGAAATTCTTTCAAATATCGGAACTGTAGTTATAAAACCAACTGTTGATTCGAGTTCCGGCAAAAATGTTATTATTGCAGATATGCAAAATGGAATTAATACAAGAAACGGAATGTCTGCTGAAGAGATAATTAATAGTTATAGTTCTAATTTTACCGTTCAGGAGAAAATTGTTTCTTGTGAGGAGTTGGCAATTCTTTATCCTAACTCTATAAACACAATTCGTACAATTTCTTATATAGTAGGTGACAGAATTGATGTTGCACCAATTTCTTTGAGAATTGGTGGCAGTGGCAGTGAAGTTGACAATATTCATGCAGGTGGAATGTCAATTGCAGTCTCAAATGATGGCAGCCTCTCTACAAAAGCATATAGACTAGGGTACGGAGATTCTTTTGAGTGCTTTGATAAGCATCCAGATACAAATGTAGTTTTTGATGGATATAAGTTAAGTTTTGTTGATGGGCTTATTTCCACTGCAAAACGACTTCATGAAATGACTGCGAATATAGGTATTATATCGTGGGATTTTACAGTTGATAACGAAGGTAATATTGTTGTTATTGAAGCCAATTTCAAGGGTCAAAGTGTTTGGTTTCCACAAATGCTGTCCGGCGAGTCGTTTTATGGTGATAATACGGAAAAGGTTTTAAGACAAATTAGATGACTTAAGTGAGTTAGCTTGAGATTTATGAAAAACTATTAAAGAGTGTTTATTAATAAAAAAACGAGGATGAATTATGAAAATTAGTGTGGTTATTCCAATTTATAATGTAGAAAAGTATCTCACAGAATGTGTGGAGAGTGTTTTAGTACAAGATTATGATAATTTTGAGGTTGTTCTCGTTGATGATGGTTCACCGGATAGTTGTCCTGTTATCTGTGATGAATATGCAAGAAAAGATAATCGTGTTATAGTTGTACATAAAGAAAATGGTGGACTTTCTGATGCGCGTAATGCAGGTATAAAAATCGCTACTGGTGATTATATTTGTTTCTTGGATAGTGATGATTATTGGGATGATTCTTTAGTGCTGTCAAAATTGGTAGATATAATCAAGACTTATCATGTAGATGGGGTACAGTTCTATCATAAATGGTTTAAGCAAAAAGAGAATGCATTTATTCCAGTTAAAAGCCGAAACATGTCAAGACTTAACGGACTCGATACGGCGGAAATAATTAAAACGGCGGTTAGTGGAAGCGATTTATCAATATCGGCATGTTCGATGGCGATTTCGCGAAAATTTATTATTGATAATAATTTGTATTTTGAAAAAGGAATTAAAACGGAAGATTTAGAGTGGTCAATGCGACTATTTGAATGTAAACCTAAATGGGCGTATTTAGATGACATGTTTTATGTTTATCGAATGGACAGAGAGGATTCAATTACAGGAACAGTAGATTTTAAGCATCTTTGTAATTATTGTTATATTTTAGAAAAAAGTGTTGATTTGGTTGAAAATGGAAGTGAAGATATCAAAGATGCTTTAATGAGTTATCTGATGTATCATTCACTTATCGCTTGTGCGTTGTGTTATAGAGTTAAACTTTCACCTACTCAAAGAAAAGAGCTTTTAGACAGACTTAAAAAGATATGTAAAGGGAGAATAAATGTTTATTGTATCGACCCAAAAGTGAATCTTGCAAAAAAAATATATAATTTGTTTGGATTTTCTATTATGTCACAAGCTGTTGGCTTTTATTTGAATCACAGAAAAAAATAAGGGGTATATTTTAATGAAAATACTTACACTTTCGGCAACTCCTTGGAATACAAGTAATAGTTTTGGTAATTCGTACTCAAATATTTTTGATGATATTGAAGGTATAGAAGTAGCCAATATCTATTGTAGTTATGGTACTGCAAATGGAAAGTTAGTTAAACGTAGTTATCAAATGACCATGAGTTCCTTGATAAGGAACATGATTAATAAAAAAGAGCCTTCTGGTAAGGAAATTCCAGTAGGTAATGGTGAAGAACAAAGTTCAACTGTCACAAAAATGCATGATTTTGGAAGCAAAAACCGTTTTAGGATATTCTTTTTTATAAAAGATATGATTTGGAAGATTGGACGATGGAAGACTCAAGCATTAAAAGATTTTATCGATGATTTTAAACCCGATGTTCTTTTTGTACCAATTTATTTCTCAAGTTACCTCAACGATATTCTTCAGTTTATTAAAGAATACACAGATGTGCCAATGCTTGGTTATATATCGGACGATTGTTATACATTAAAACAGTTTTCACTTTCACCTTTGTATTGGATTGAGAGATTATATAAAAGAAGAAAAGTGAAAAAATCAATTAATCAATGTGAAATTCTTTATGTAATTTCCGAAGTTCAGAAAAGAGAATACGAAAAAATCTTCACACCATCTTGCAAGATTCTTACAAAATGCGCAGATTTTTCAGACGATAGAAAGCCTGCCTTTAAAGAACCAGATGAGGTTCTCAAAATGGTATATGCAGGAAATATAAGTAAGGGTAGATATCAGATTCTTGCAGAGCTTGCGAAAGCAACTGAAAGGCTTAATGAGAATGGCAAAATAATCGAATTTGATATATATACATTATCGCCATTAAAAGATAAACAAAGAGCATGTCTTTCTACAGATTCAGTTCATTTGCATCCACCTGTCAGTTATAATGAAATTAGAGAAATTCAGAGAAATTCAGATATACTCGTTCATGTTGAAGGATTTAGTTTAAAAGAAAAGTTAGCAGTTCATCAGTCTTTTTCAACAAAGATTGTTGACTATTTAGAAACAAATCGTTGTATATTTGCAATCGGTGATGATTATTGTTCATCAATTCAATATTTTATAAAAAATGATTGTGGTGCTGTTGCAACTAATAAAGCTGAGATTGGAACAGTACTTTTAATGCTTTCTGAAAATCGTGATTTATTGAAGCAATATGCTGACAAATCATGGGAAAGCGGCAAGAGAAATCATAATAAAGCTGACTACCATAAAATGTTGTTAGAGGATTTAGGAAGTAAGTTGTAGTTTTGGAGAGGTTAAAATGAAGATTTTACAAATTAATGCAGTGTACGGTAGCAGTAGCACCGGGCGCACAACAATGGAACTTGACACTGAGCTCTTAAAACAGGGTCATGAATCCTTGATTGCTGTTACTAAGACGATAAAGGAAAGAGATAATATCTATATAATTGGTAATAAATTTGATTGGAATTTACACGGATTGCTTTCAAGGCTTCTTGGAACTCAGGCATATTTTTCTAATAATTCAACCAAAAAATTGGTTGAATATATTGATAAAAATAATCCGGATGTAATTCATTTGAGAAATCTTCATGGGAATTATATTAATCTTCCAATTCTCCTGAAATATATTGCAAAAAAGAACATTCCTACAGTTATTACATTACATGATTGTTGGTTTTTTACAGGAAAATGTTGTTATTATACTGCCGATAATTGTTGTAAATGGCAAACCCAGTGTGATGACTGTTCTATTATTGAAAAATATAACAAAAGTTGGTTTTTTGACAGAACACGAAAAATGTTTGACGACAAAAGAGAGCTTTTAGGAAATATCAAGAATCTTGCTGTAATTGGTGTTTCAGATTGGCTTACAAATGATGCAAAAAAAGCACCAATTCTTGAAAATGCAAAGATAATTAAAAGAATATATAACTGGATTAATTTAGAGGTCTTTTATCCAAAGGATACTACTGTTCTCAGAGAAGAACTTAATTTAACAAATGAATTTGTAGTGTTAAGTGTATCTCAGGTATGGAGTGCAGAAAAAGGTTTGTTAAAAGTAATTGACCTTGCAAAAAGAATGCCACATATTAAATTTGTACTTGTTGGCACATTGCCTGAAGGGAATGCGATTCCTGAAAACATATTAAGTGTAGGTGCAATAAATTCAGTTGATAAATTGTCTGAATATTATTCGATGGCGGATGTAATGCTCAATTTGTCAGTGCAAGAAACGTTCGGAAAAACAACTGCAGAGGCGATAGCAACCGGTACCCCTGTAATTGGTTACAATTCAACTGCAACTCCTGAACTTATAGGTAATGGTTGTGGTAAAATTTTGGAACTTGATGCAACTATTGAAGAAATAGCAGAGGCTGTTGAAGAGATAAAGAGAAATGGTAAAGATGAGTATTTGAGTACTTGTGTCGAATTCTCAAAAAAAAGTTTTGATAAAAATAAACTTATTAATGAGTATATATCTTTATATAAGGGACTGATTGAAGAAAAATGAAATTCTCTATAAATATAAAAAGGTTATTTGTATTTTTGTATGTGTTGGTAGTAACTGCATTGTTAGTGTTGCCGAGTGTGAAGTATAGTTTTACATATGTTCAAACTACTATCATAAGCATACCGATGTTTGCTTATGTTATTCTGACAACTAGAAGTAAAAGTATCCTCAAGAATTACATACAAATAATAACATGCTTTTCGCTAATGGCACTATTTCATTTTGTGTTTAATAGCCGAGGAAATACAAGTTCTTTATTAAACCTTATGGTTACTTTTTACTTGTGCCTCGTGCCATTCTTTATGTGTAGAATGTTGTTGGATACAAAAGATTATCAGTTGATAAAGTGGGTTACAATTATTGCATCTGCAATGTTAGCTTTGATTATGTTCAATACATTCCGAGAATTTGCAGATAACCCCACTGTAGCAAGATTGCTTGCCAGCGGTAATGTTGGTGGCGATGAAGAATATGCACAATATCTACATAATAGTAATATAGGTGGTTATGGATTTTCCTATTGTATTGGAGCGTTTATTCCTTTTATCACGAGTCTCATTGATAGAGTTGGTCCAAAGAAAAAGCTTATAGTCATTTTGGTATTGGTTGTAACTTTTGTGTTTTGTGTTTATACACAGTACACAACATTGATTATTCTTTCCGTGTGTTCACTTTTCTATGTATTGATATCTCAAGGAAAGTTGACTGTAAAAAAAGTTTTATTTATATTCTTACTATTTTTTGTAATTATTTTTATTAAGGACATCGTTTTATTCTTTGCAACAAATACTTCATTAAAAACTGTTTCAGTTCGATTATATGATATATACAACATTCTTTCCGGTGGGGAGGCTGCAAACTCTCGTGGGGACTTGATACTTTCTGCTTTTAGGCTGTTCATGGATAATCCAATTTTTGGAGTAGATATGAATGATGCTATTGCTGCAACTGTCGTTAATAGTTCACATTCAACTTTTTTTGGAATGCTTGCACAAGGTGGCTTGATTGGTCTGTTCCTTTACTATGGTATATTATCAATTTCAACGAGAGTAATTAAGGAAGCGGTGTATATCAAATATATAACACCGGTATACGTATTTATATTTGTATTAAGTATATTAAACCCTATTTCTCACCCAGAAATATTTGTAAGTAGTTTTATGGTTATACCATTAATGGAATTTTTGTTTACACATAAGGAGACTGAATATGGAATTAAAAAAAGAATGGTTGGTTGATGTTCCGGTTTTATGTATTTTCTTTGTTCGCGACGACTGTTTTGCAAAGAGTTTTGAGGCTGTGCGTCAAGCAAGACCAAGTAAACTTCTTTTATGGCAGGATGGACCAAGGAATGAGAAAGATATGGAAGGCATTATGAAATGCCGTGAAATAGCAGAAAATATTGATTGGGACTGTGAAGTCTATCGTTGCTATAATGAGAAAAACTACGGTTGCGACCCTTCGACATTTTACAGTCATAAGTGGGCTTTTTCTATTGTGGATAAATGTATAATTCTTGAGGATGACCTTGTACCATCTCCAACATTTTTTAAATTCTGCAAGGAGCTCTTGGACAAATATGAAAATGATGAGAGAATTGACCGTATTTGCGGAACAAATCTTTTGGATGAATACAATATTGAAGATGATTATTTCTTTTCTCAATGGGGAAATTCCTGGGGATGGGCAAGTTGGTCCAGAGTTGCTGAAAAATGGGAAGAAAACTATGAATTTATGGATAACGAATACGCTGTTTCCCGTATGAGAAAGTTAGTTCCTGAAAAAGATTTGAAAGGACATTTGGAGTGGGAAAAAAAGTGCCTGTTGCACAAAAAGGAAGGAGTACCTTATTGGGAGTTTTTAACAGGTGCAGAAGCATTGTTAAATAACAGGTTAATAATTTATCCCAAGGTAAATATGGTTGAAAATATCGGCTTGAGCAAAGATTCAACTCATGCACCTGAAAATATAGAAGTTTTACCAAAGACCACTCAAAAATATTTTACTCGTAAAGCATATGATTTACAGTTTCCATTAAAACATCCTCGATATATCATAGAGGACAGATTGTTCCCTCAACTATGCAAGGAAAGTCTTAAGGTGCCGCTTAATGAAAGACTCGAATCAGCTATAAAAAAACTAAAACTAAGAATTAAAAAATAAAAATTGAGAGAGAAGTCATATGATAAGACAACCTAATTTCATTAGAAAATCTGAGGGTGTAGGTTTACCTCTATTGAGGAGATACCATTATAAATTTGATATGTGGTGGCAGAATAAGTATATAAAATCTGTAAAACTGCCTCCACACCCTTTGAATACAGAAAAACGCCCATATAAAATAGTTGCTTCGTTGACATCGTTTCCGGGGAGAATACATTGTGTTGAATATGCAATTAAATCTTTAATGCTTCAATCCGTAAAGCCAGATAGGATAATTTTATGGTTGGCATATGAACAGTTCTCTGAGAATGAAATTCCAGAATCTCTTGAAGAAATGAAGAAGTATGGGCTTGAAATAAGATTTTGCGATGACTTGAAATCACACAAAAAGTATTATTATGCTATGCAGGAACAATTAGAAGATGAGTTGTTAATTACATATGATGATGATATTATCTATGAATATAATTCTATAGAGAAATTAGTAACAACATTTGAAAAATTTCCTGACTGTGTCATTTGTAACCGAGCACAGGCGTTTTACAGAGATGATAAGGGTACGATTGTTCCATATAAAAGTTGGAATGTCATATCAAATGAAGGTGTTCAGAATCCATCAAGCAAACTTATGCCTTCGACAGGTGCAGGTTGCTTATATCCCTATAAAATTTTGAACGAAAGAGTTTTTAATAGGGAAGATATAGAAAAATATGCGGCAACTACTGATGATTTGTGGATAGGATTTAATTGTCTTTATTCAAATGTGAAAATCGTTAAAACACGAAAGCATATACCTGCTCTTTGTATGGTGAGTTCTTCACAAACTGAGAACTTATCTGGGGACAATATTTTTGGCGAGTTGAATGATAGAGCAGTCACCTTACTTTCTAAACATTTATTGGGGGAGACGGAATAATAATGATTCATTATATTGGAGAATATTATAATGACAACGTCGGTAGACATCTTTCATATTCACCGGCAGGAATATCAAAGATGGACTATATGATTGATGTAATATCTGGTTATAATGATTCTCTGAGTATTTTTTCTACCAGTCGCACATTAGAAGCAGGATATTATAAAAAGAAGGTTTATAGAAAAGGTAACCGAAAGTATATTTACAGAAGCACTTTTTTTGCAAAAAACATATTAACCAAGAGAGTTGAAAGATGGTATGCTATCATCCAACTTTTAAAATATATTCTGTTCACTGTAAAAAAAGGTGATTGCGTAATCGCATATCATGAGAGATATTATCAACCGTGGCTTTCGTTAACAAGAAAGATTAAAGATTATAACTTAGTATATGAAGTTGAGGAATTGTATACAGTTGCGGCTAACTTATCTTCAAAAATGATTAGCAAGGAAAAAAAGAATCTTTGTGCCGATTCGTATGTTTTTTCAACTGAATCTTTAAATGAACTTGTTAATAAGCAGAACAAACCTTATGTTATATCGCATGGTGCATATACATTGCCAACGATATACAAGAAATGTTTTAATGATGAGAAAACTCATATTATTTATGCAGGAACTTTTAATAGAGCGAAGGGTGGCGCTGAAATTGCCATAAATTCTGCATGTTATTTGAGTGAACAATATCATTTACATATATGCGGTTTCGGCAATGATTCGGAACTTAGTTTTATTAATAATCTGATTGATGAAGTATCAGGTAAGACAAAATGCAAGATTACATTTGATGGTAAAAAAACAGGTGAAGAGTATTTAGAATTTCTTCAATCTTGTCATATTGGGTTAAGTACTCAAAAACCCGAAGGCGATTATAATAACACATCATTTCCTTCGAAAATTTTAGCATATCTTGCAAACGGTTTGCAGGTGATAACGGTTAAAATTCCTGTAATTGAGGCGTCAAAAGTTGGAAATGCTGTATATTATTACAATGAATCCAACCCGAAAGCTGTTGCAGAAGCTATTATGAAAATTAATATTAACTCTGCACTGGATACAAGAAAACTTGTATGTCAATTAGACAAGGATTTTAGAAAAGAACTTTATACAATGATATGTAAGGAGTGAAAATAACTTGCCGATAATTAGTGCTATTGTTCCTATATATAATTCTGAAAAATATCTGGAAGCGTGTATTGATAGCATTCTTGCACAGACCTTTACAGATTTTGAACTCATTTTAATAGATGATGGTTCAACGGATTCAAGTGGAATAATCTGTGACCGCTACGCACAAAAGGATAATCGTGTTGTTGTTATTCACAAAGAGAATGCAGGTGTCAGTGCAGCAAGAAATGACGGTATCAATCTTGCTAAGGGAGAGTATATTACCTTCGTTGATAGTGATGATTATATAGATAATGATATGTTTAAAATTTTTTGCACAAATGTAAATAATAATGATATTGTCATTTGTGGATTGAATTTTGTGTTTGAAGGTTATACAGAATCATATGCCATGCGATCTATAGGAACAATAGATGCAAAAGAATTTTTGACCAATTATTTTGTTAGTGGTTCAAAAAACTTTATATTATCTGGTCCAGTTAATAAATTGTTTAAGACTAAGATTATAAAAGAAAACAAAATTCTATTTAAATCAGATATTACTGTATTGGAAGATGGTTTGTTTGTTGTTGACTTTTTTAAGTATGCCAAAAATGTAGGCACGGTTCCACAATGCTGTTATCAATATATACAGCGTTCAAACAGTGCTGTTAGTAAATATCATAAATCTAATTTGAATGCTATGTCTTCGTTTTATGAGGGCATTAAAGAGCTGATAAATGTTCATTCGATAGATACATATGAAATAAATGCATATATAGATGAATTTTTCTATGCAAGATATATTGATTCTATACGGCAGGTTTGTATTACGCAAGAAATGGAAGATTTAGAAAAATTATATGTTATTAAACAACATCTAAGTAGTGATTTACATAAAAGAATTTTTTTTACTAAATGTAAAACCTCATTAAAAAAGAAGATTAGATACCTAATATTGCAACTTTGTAGTCATAAAATTTTTATTAATGTAGCTAGTTGGATGTTA
This sequence comes from uncultured Clostridia bacterium, assembly GCA_937899735.1. Lineage (GTDB taxonomy): Bacteria > Bacillota > Clostridia > Oscillospirales > Acutalibacteraceae > Fimenecus. Next base: position 22,004 of record CALBQZ010000184.1, read on the forward strand.
TTAAAGTTATTTAATAAAAGATATAAGAACGACAGAAGATGATTACATTTGCTATAAAAATAATGTGTGCTGTATATTAGCAATTAATAAATGTAAGGGAGTAAAATTCGCAAAATGAAAATAGGTATTATTACGCATTTCTATAAAAGCACTAATTATGGTGGCATTTTGCAGTCTTATGCATTGGTAAAAAAATTGGAATTGATGGGTCACGATGCAGAACAACTTTGTTATATTATGTCTATTGAAAAATTGAATGAAAAAAGGATATCGTTTAAAAAGTACAAAAGAAAAGCTTATGTTTTTATAAAAAGAGTAGCAAAATTTATTTTAAGATATAAATCCATAATTGGTATAACCCCAAAAGCAAAGGCATTTGAACTATGGTCTAAATCTTATATAAACCAAAGCAGTAATGTTTATACTACAAAAAACATAAAAAAAAGTGTTGATAAATATGATGTTTTTATAACAGGCAGTGACCAAGTATGGAATTATTCTTGGTATGATAAAAACTTTTTTTTGAGTTTTGTACCAAAAAGAAAAAAGAAAATTGCCTATGCTGCTAGCATTGGTCATTCTCAATTATATGGTAAGCAACGCAAAATTTTTAAAAGGCATTTAAAAACATTTGACGCAGTTTCCGTAAGAGAAAAGGATGCGGTGCAACTAATAAAGGATATTTCACCCGTAGGAGCAAATTGGGTATTAGACCCTGTATTCTTACTTGAAAAAGAAGAGTGGCTTAAGGTAGCATCGCCTAATCAGATTAAGGGAAAGTATGTCTTTTGTTATTTCTTACATAATAACCCAAAGCAAATGACTCTTGCTGAAGAATATGCGAAAAATATGGGTCTTAAAATTGTATTTATCGCAGATATGTTTAAAGAGATAGAGACGTCGTTCGGTGATATAAGAATCGAGAATGCCGGACCTGGTCAGTTTTTGTCATTAATAAATTGTGCCGATGTGGTTTTTACCGATAGTTTTCATGCTTCTGCATTTTCCTGTATATTTGAAAAGAATTTTTTTGTATTTGGACGCGATGATGCAAAGGGAATGAATAAAAGAATTGAAAGCTTAATTACTTTATTTGAGTGTGAAGACCGTTTTTGTGATTCAGAAGAAAAACAAAATCTTAATTATATTGTGTCGGTGACAACCAACATAAGAAATAAGGAACTGAAGAAGTTTAAAGATATGCTGATTTGTTCAGAAGAATTCTTAAAAAACAGTATAGGAAGAAGATGAAAAAAGCATGAAGAAAAATCAGTTGAAATGGGGAATTATATTGAGTTATGCCCGGACGTTTATAAAAATAATTGAGGGACTTTTGTACTCACCTATTTTAGTAAATATGTTGGGGCAGAGTGAATATGGTCTATATCAAACTGTATTTTCAACCATATCAACATTGTCAATTTTAAGTCTGGGCTTTAATGCAGGGTATGTTAAGTGGATGTCGCAATATAGACAACAAGGCAGACAAAAAGATATTGACAGGTTAAATGGAGTTTATGCAATTATCTTTTCATTGCTTTCTTTTATTGTTTTCATCAGTGGTACTATTTTAACATTGAATCTGAATGTGGTTTATGGAGAAGGGCTGACTGCAGATGAATATAAAACAGCTACGGTATTGGCATTTTTAACAACCATTAACCTCTCTTTGACTTTTATAACATCTGTCTTTACAACTATCCTATCTGCCAACGAGCGCTTCTTTTATTTAAAACTTATGAATTTGATACGCACAATAGCTTCACCAATTGTAACACTTATCTTATTATATTGTGGACTTAAGTCCATAGCATTATGTATAGTTGCGATAAGTTTTGATGTATTAACATTTGTTGTTCACGCATTTTATGTTTTGAAAGTTCTGAAAAATCGTTTTAGTTTTAATGGCTTTGAAAAGGGACTGCTTTCAAATATATTTGGCTTTACATTTTTTGTTGCACTTAACTTAATAGTTGAACAAGTTAATAATAGTTTGGATAAGGTTTTGCTTGGAAGATTTCAAGGCACCGCACAGGTTGCTATTTACTCCATTGGCTATAGTCTTGTATCACATTACACAACATTATCCTCATCTATTGCAGGTGTGTTCACTCCTAAAATTCATAAAATATTATCAAGTACGGCTGAGTCAAAAGAGCAAAGCTCATTGATTACGGAACTTTTTGTGAAAGTATCTAGAATACAGTTTTTCGTGTTAGGTTTATTTTTAACAGGTTTTATATTATATGGAAAGCAGTTTATCACTTGTTTTTGGTTAAATCAGGAATATAGTGATTCCTATTATGTGATGATTTTGTTGACATTATCTATTACAATTCCGTTAACACAAAATTTGGGCATAGAGGTTCAAAGAGCACTTAATAAACATAAGTTTAGGTCAATATTATATTTTTGTATGGCTATAGTTAATGTTTTGATTACTATACCTCTTTGTAAAGAATTTGGTGCTATAGGTGCCGCAATAGGAACCGCAATATCTTATGTCGTTGTAAATACTATTGTTATGAATATTTACTATCATAGGGCTTGTAGAATTAATATTTTCCATTATTGGAAAAATATTTTGAGTATTTTGCGTGGATTTGTATTACCGGTGTTATTTGCGATTGTTTTTAATACCTTGTTTGATACAACAAAATTTATTTGGTTTTTTATTTCTGTAGCTCTTTATTCAATCATTTATTTGGTTAGCGTTTGGTTTGTTTGTATGAATAATTTTGAAAAAGAGTTGATTAAAAAACCTGTTAGTAAAGTTATTAGGAGATTTACTCATGGTATTAAAAGATATTAAAAAATGTTCTGGTTGTTATGCCTGTAAAAATACATGTCCGCAAGACTGCATTGAATTAGTTTACAATGAAGAAGGATTTTGGTATCCCCAAATTGATGAAAGTAAATGTTTGAAATGTAAGTTATGTGAGAAAATATGTCCAATAAATATGGGTTTGGGCAATTTGACCACAAATCCGTTAGCGTTTATGATGAAGAATAATGATGATACAGTTAGACAAAACAGTTCTTCAGGTGGAATTTTTTCATTGATTTCTGAGGAGATTATTAAACGTAATGGCGTAGTTTTTGGTGCAGCGTTTACAAATGATTTTAAGGCCGTTCATCATATTGCAATAAATGATATAAATGACTTGTATATGCTTAGAGGTTCTAAATATCTTCAAAGCCGTATTGGTGACAGCTATAAGTTGGCTAAAGAGTATTTGGAACAGGGTAAGTATGTTTTGTTTAGTGGCACACCTTGTCAAATTGGCGGGTTAAAAGCATTTTTACAGAAAGATTATGAAAGACTTGTTACACAAGATATAATTTGTCATGGAGTGCCATCTCCGTTAGTGTGGAAAAAATATGTAGAACATCTTGAAAAAACGAGTGGTGCAAGTGTTAGCAATATAAGTTTCAGAAGTAAAGTGACAGGATGGAAATCATTTTCTATGGCAGTTGATTTTACCAATAATAAAAAGATAGAGCAACCATTTTATGAAAATATATATATGAGGGGATTTCTTACAAATCTATATCTTAGACCATCATGTTATGATTGCCATTTTAAAAGTGTTTACCGAGAAAGCGATATTACTCTTGCTGATTTTTGGGGAATTGAGAAAATCAGTACCGAATTTGACGATGACAAGGGCACATCTTTGGTTTTTATCAATTCATTAAAAGGAAAAATGTTTCTTGAAATGCTCGACAAGAGGATATCATATTATGCTACATCGTTAGAAGAGGCAATTAAGTATAATCCATCTGCAGTAGAGTCATCTAAACCTCATGCCCGAAGGAATTATTTTTTCTCCGTATGGCAAAAACACAACATAATTTACTCCATAAAAAAAGCGTTGGGTATAAGTAAAACCAAATACTTAAAAAAAATTTGTAAAAAAGTAATACGTATAATGAAGGGTTAATAAAATGGGCGTAATCAATGTTGCTCTTTCTGTAATTTTATCAAAATATTATGGTGCAACCGGTGCGTCATTCACTATTTTTGTGGCATATATGGTCAGAAATGTTCTTATGGTAATAATCCATGTGAAGGTTCTTAATCTAAAAATGTGGAAATTCTTTAAAGCTACATACTTAAAAATTACACCGTGGCTAATTTTAAACTTAGCAATAGGACTTTCACTTGAATACTTTAATCCAATGAGTGCGGGATTCTTGCGTTTCATGGTCAATGGCGTAATATTTGTAGGTGCTTTCGGGATAACAATGCTACTATTCTGTATGAATACTTATGAAAAAAATCTTTTTTTAGGCGTTTTCAAAAAAATTTTAAGCAAAGTTAAAGGATAAGCTATATTAGGATGTTAATGATTCTCAATGATTGCATTGCTCTTTATATAGTATTGTATAAATTATTACATAGTTTATGCATAATTGATTTTAAATACGAAATGATGTATACTATGTTAAATAAATAATAGACTATTTATAAGGAAAGTGATAGATATGTTTAAAGGAAAAACACTTTTAATTACAGGTGGAACAGGTTCATTTGGTAACACTGTTCTCAGAAGATTTTTAGAGACAGATATTGGTGAAATCCGTGTTTTCTCCCGCGACGAGAAAAAGCAGGATGATATGCGTCACGAATTTCAGCAGAACATGCCTGAAGTAGCGGACAAGCTTAAGTTTTATATTGGTGATGTAAGAGATTTACAGTCACTTAAAGGAGCAATGTATGGTGTTGACTACATTTTCCATGCAGCAGCACTCAAACAGGTTCCATCATGTGAATTCTTCCCGGTTGAAGCTGTTAAAACTAATGTTCTTGGTACAGAAAATGTTCTTACAGCAGCTATTGAAGCAGGAGTAAAGACAGTTATTTGTCTTTCAACTGATAAGGCAGCATACCCGGTTAACGCTATGGGTACTTCAAAGGCTATGATGGAAAAGGTGGTTGTTGCTAAATCAAGAACAGTTTCACCAGAAAGAACAAAGATTTGCTGTACTCGTTATGGTAATGTTCTTTGCTCACGTGGTTCAGTTGTTCCACTTTGGATTGACCAGATTCGTGAAGGCAAACCAATCACAATCACAGAGCCTTCAATGACTCGTTTTGTAATGAGCCTTGAAGAGGCAGTTGACCTTGTTCTCTTTGCATTTGAGAATGGTGAAAGCGGTGATATTCTTGTTCAGAAAGCACCTGCTTGTACAATTGAGGTTCTCGCAAAGGCTGTTACAGAACTCTTTAATCCAGAAACAGAAATCAAGGTTATCGGTATTCGTCACGGTGAAAAGATGTATGAAACACTTCTCACAAATGAGGAATGTGCAAATGCTATCGATATGGGTGATTTCTATCGTGTTCCTGCTGACAAGCGTGGACTTAACTACGATAAGTATTTCAAGGATGGCGATACTGAACGTACACAGCTTTCAGAGTTTGACTCAAATAATACGACACTTATGTCAGTTGAAGAAGTAAAAGCAAAGCTTCTCACACTTTCATATATCCAGAATGAACTTGCTAACTGGGAGAAATAATATGAAAATATTAGTTACTGGTGCAAAGGGTTTTGTTGGTAAGAATCTTGTGGCTGCTTTGCAGAATATCAAAGATGGTAAAGACAGAACCCACTCTAATATCAGTATTGAGGAAATATATTCTTATGATATCGATTCTACTGCGGAATTATTGGAAGAAGCATGTAAAAATGCTGATTTTATATTCAACCTTGCAGGCGTAAATCGCCCGCAAAATACTGAAGAATTTATGCATGGTAATTTTGGCTTTGCATCAACACTTCTCAATACTTTGAAAAAATATAATAATACTTGTCCGGTTGTGTTGTCGTCTTCAATTCAGGCAACACTCATCGGCAGATATGACAGTGAATATGGCAGGAGCAAAAAAGCAGGGGAAGATTTGTTCTTTGATTATGCCGAAGAAACCGGTGCGAAAGTGCTTGTTTATCGTTTCCCTAATCTTTTTGGTAAATGGTGCAGACCAAATTATAACAGTGCAGTTGCGACTTTCTGCAACAATATTGCAAATGACCTGGAAATCACTGTTAATGACCCATCTGTTCAGCTTGAACTCTTGTATATTGATGATTTAGTTGACGAAATGATGGCAGCTCTTGAAGGAAATGAGCATCATTGTGAATTTAATGGCATTGATACAGTTTTGTGTGATGATGGTAAGTATTGTGCTGCACCAATCACACATAAGGTTACTTTAGGTGAAATTGTTGAACTTCTTGAAGCATTCAAAAATCAGCCAAAGACACTTTTGATGCCTGAGATTCCATATAATTCATTTGCAAAAAAGCTTTATTCTACATATCTTTCATATCTTCCAAAGGATAAGGCAATTTTTGATTTAAAAATGAACTGTGATGACAGAGGTTCATTTACAGAACTTTTGAAAACAGAGAAATGTGGACAGTTCAGTGTCAATATCTCAAAACCTGGCATCACAAAAGGTCAGCATTGGCACCATACGAAATGGGAATTCTTCATTGTTGTAAGTGGTCATGGACTTATTCAGATGAGAAAAGTTGACAGTGATGAAGTTCTTAATTTTGAGGTAACAGGGGACAAGATACAGGCAATACATATGTTGCCGGGCTACACTCACAATATAATAAATTTAAGTGAAACAGAAAATCTTGTTACTGTGATGTGGGCAAATGAGCAGTTTGACCCGAATAAACCTGATACATTCTTCTTGGAGGTGTAAACTTGGCTAAAATCACCCACAGCGCATTTTTCGCTCGGGGCAGTACACATGTACAGCTCCACTCACTTCAAAAGGCACTGTGAAAGATTTTATCTCAAGTTTTAAGAAAGGAATTATAAAAATGAAAACAGATTATTCAAACGTAAAATTCCAGGATAGCGGCAAATTAAAGCTTTTGATTATCGTAGGTACTCGTCCTGAAATCATTCGTCTTGCTGCAGTTATCAATAAGAGCCGTCAGTATTTTGATTGCATTCTTGCACATACAGGTCAGAATTATGACTACAATCTCAATGGTGTTTTCTTCAAGGACTTAAAACTCCAGGAACCTGAGGTTTATATGGATGCAGTAGGTGACGACCTTGGTGCAACAGTTGGTAATATCATTAACTGTTCATATAAGCTTATGAATCAGATAAAACCTGATGCATTGCTTATTCTTGGTGACACAAACTCATGTCTTTCAGCCATTGCTGCAAAGAGACTTCATATTCCGATTTTCCATATGGAAGCAGGTAACCGTTGTAAAGATGAATGTCTTCCTGAAGAAACAAACAGAAGAATTGTTGATATCATTTCTGACGTTAACCTTGCTTATTCTGAACATGCAAGAAAATATCTTCATGAATGTGGTCTTCCAAAGGAGAGAGTTTATGTAACAGGCTCTCCAATGGCAGAAGTACTTCGTAGCAATCTTGCTGAAATTGAAGCATCAGACATTCATGAGAGACTTGGCTTGGAAAAAGGTAAGTACATTCTTCTTTCAGCTCATCGTGAAGAGAATATTGATACAGAAAAGAATTTCTTATCACTTTTCAACGCAATCAATA
>CALBQZ010000185.1 GCA_937899735.1 uncultured Clostridia bacterium
TACCAGCTGCGCTACACCCCGAAGTATGTACTTTTTTGTCAGCCTTGATAGTATATACTGAATTTTCTCATTTGTCAATAGGTAATTTGAAAAAATGTAAAATTTAAAATGCAAAATGAAAAACGCTGGGAGAGTTGTGTGAGTTTTATAATCGTTTTCCACTTTGCACTTTGCATTTTCAACTCATAAGATGTAGTCCTTATACTTATCTGCTTCGCTTGTTGGTAGAATTGCTTTGATTTGAGTGCCATCTGGGGTGAAATCTTCTTCGAGGATTTTGCCGGAATTACGGATATTGTTCACCAAAGCACCTTTTGAAAATGGGATGAGCAGATTAACTGTCACGCTTTTGAGTTCAAGGGCTTTTTCGACTTCTTTTAATAGCAAATCAAGGTTAACACCCTTTAATGCACTTATCATAACGGTTTTGCCCACTCTGAGCAGGTCAAAAACGTTTTCAGCCTTGTCACACTTGTTCATTACGGTAATGATGTTGTCGCCCTTACAGCCCAATTCTCGCAGAATGTCGGTGGTAATCTCAATATGCTCACTACAATGGACATCGGAAGCATCACAGACATTGAGAATCACGTCAGCCTCACTTGCTTCTTCAAGAGTTGACTTGAAAGCCTTGACCAAATCGTGGGGGAGACGGCTGACAAAACCAACTGTATCAATGAGCATAACATCCTGACCGTTTGGGAGAGTGAGTTTTCTCGATGTTGGGTCAAGAGTGGCAAAAAGCTTGTCCTCGGCAAGAACTCCTGCATCAGTGAGAGCATTCATAAGGGTTGATTTTCCTGCATTTGTGTAGCCAACCAAGGCAACAGTAATCACACCGTCTTTTTCTCGTCTTTTGCGAAGAAATCCTCGTCTTTTTTCAACCTCGTCAAGCTGTTCCTGTAATGCGTGCATTCTTCTCATAATGTGACGACGGTCACTTTCCAATTTTGTTTCACCGGGACCACGAGTACCGATACCACCACCAAGACGAGAAAGCTCCTTACCTTTACCGGTAAGACGGGGGAGTGAGTATTTAAGCTGAGCAAGTTCAACCTGCAATTTACCCTCACTGGTCTTGGCTCTCAATGCGAAAATGTCGAGAATAAGCTGTGTTCTGTCAACAACTCTGACTTTTGTGGCATTTTCTATATTTCGGATTTGTGACGGAGTAAGTTCACCGTCGCAAACGATTAAGTCAATCTCCTGATTATGGCAGAAAAGCTCGGCTTCTTGGAGTCGTCCTTTGCCAAGATATGTTGCGCCGTCAGGGGTGCTTTTTCTTTGAATAATTGAGCCAATGACAGTAGCCCCTGCACTTTCTGTGAGGAGCGTAAGTTCTTCTATTGAGGCGTCTGCGTCAAAATCTCCTGTGTCAACGGAGATGAGCAATGCCTTTTCAGGTTCTTGTGTGATTTCGTAAAAGTCCATAATTTACTCCGTAAAAGTGTAAAGTTGAAAATTGAGAATGTAAAATGGAGGTAAAACCAAAGTAGTTTGTCATTCTGAACGCAGTGAAGAATCTCTGTTGGCTTTATTGTTCACATTAAAGGAGATTCTTCGCTTTGCTCAGAATGACCTTAACAATTCATTTTGCGCTTTGCACTTTGCGTTTTGCATTAAAAACGGTGGCAGAGAGATTTCCCCACCACCGAAACCATTTTGTTATCCTTCATTTTGCACTTTGCGCTTTGCATTTTGCATTTAACTTAGCAGCAGCAGTCATAGTCCTTGCGCTGACAACCACAGTCGTTTCTGCGTTCGCAGCCACAGCCATTGTTATTATCAGAGAGAAGAATTAAAATTATGATAATAATCAACCAAGTGTTGTTACCGAAGAAGTTACACATTTATTATTTCCTCCTTCCGTTTTGTAATTACATTACATATTATGGGAAAAAGGAATTTGTGTTACTACAATCACTTTGCACTTTGCGCTTTGCATTTTGCACTTATTTGAGTGATGCGAGCAGTCCGCCCTTAGAAATTATATTCTGGATAAACTCAGGGAATGGCTGAGCTTTGTAGCTTGTACCCTTTGTGAGGTTTGTAATCACACCACTGTCAAAGTCAACGCTGACTTCGTCACCATTTTCAATAGCATCACAAGCTTCAGGACATTCAAGGATAGGAAGTCCGATATTGAGTGAATTTCTGTAGAAAATTCTTGCGAATGTCTTTGCGATAACGCAGGAAACACCTGCAGCCTTGATAGCGATAGGAGCGTGTTCACGAGATGAGCCACAGCCGAAGTTTACACCTGCAACCATAATGTCGCCGTCTTTAACTTTATTTATAAATTCCTTGTCGATATCTTCCATACAATGGGAAGCCAATTCCTTATGGTCAGCAGTATTTAAGTATCTTGCAGGGATAATAACGTCTGTATCAACATGGTCACCATATTTATGTACTGAGCCTTGAATTTTCATTTTTACCTCCGAGGGTGAGTAAAGCCCAACCGAATATGGTTTTTGATGGCTATTCTCACCACTATTTATATAAAAAATTTTATTATCAAAAACTGTTTACATCGAAAATGTTTGAAATTGAGATGAATTTTTGCTTTTGAGAACGCAGGCTTGCCGACGCAAGTCAAGGGTGAAAAAGTGAAAATTCGCTAAATTTCTGCATTTACGACATATTTGGGCTGGGTTTTGCTCACCCTAATTCCTCTGGTGTACAAATGTATCCAGTAATTGCACTTGCAGCAGCCACATATGGACTTGCAAGGTAAACTTCACTTGTTGGGTGTCCCATTCTGCCTACAAAGTTACGGTTTGTAGTAGAAATTGCCTTTTCTTCAGCGGCAAGAATACCCATATGACCACCTAAACAAG
>CALBQZ010000186.1 GCA_937899735.1 uncultured Clostridia bacterium
GTAGCTGCAGAAGACGCAGCAACAAAAGCTGAAATTGCAAAAGCAGCTCACGAAAAAGCACAGGAATTAAAAGCAGCAATGGAAGCTGCAAGAGAAAAGGCAGAAGAACATTTCACAGAAAAAGAAGAACAGCTTTCTCAGGCACAGCAGGAATTAGATGCTGCAAAAGAGAATTTAGATAAAGTAGTAGCAGAAGAAGAGACAGCAAGAGAAGAAGTAAAAGAAGCAGCAGAAGCAGTTGTTGTAACTACAGCCAAAGCAGGCATAACCGCATATGGAGTGGCAAACGCAGGTTCAACCATTAAAGCGTTTATGCATACATCAAAAAATGAGGTTGTCCGAAAGTTAGGCAATACAAATCTTCCAACCGCTATTGTAACCTCAGCTATCGAAATTTCTAGCGTCATTAAAAGTTATGCAAAAGGAGAAATTTCAGAATTTGAGGCATTTTCAAGGCTAGGAAAAGATGGTGTTGGAAGTTTAGCCGCTAGTTGGGGAGGAGCAGTTGGAACTTTTTTACTTCCGGGAATTGGTACGATGGTAGGAAGCATGGTAGGCTATATGGTTAGTTCTACAATCTATGATTCATGTCTTCAAGTACTAAGAGAAGCAGAGATTGCGTATGAGAATTATGAATGTATTAGGGAAATGTGTGAAGCAGCTCGTGAAAGTATGCGGAAGCAGCGTTTGGAATTTGATTCTCAAATGAAAGAATTTCTAATAAACCGTCAAAAGACAATTTTAGAATCTATGTCAATAATTATGGATTCTTTGGATAATGTGGAAACAACCAATTTTACACAAGCATTAAGTGCCCTTGCAAACGAATTTGGGCGTGAATTGCAATTTGAAAGTTTAGAGGAATTTGATGATTTTATGTCAGATGATAACAATATACTAATTTTTTAAAGGAGGAAACAATTATGCCATTACCACTTATTCCTATCATTTTAGGAGGAGCTTCAGCATTAGCAGCGACTCACGGAGTAAAAAAAGGAGTGGAGGCCAAACAAGATATGGATTTGGCAAATTCCATCAATAATGAGGCACAGGATATTGCACAAAAAGCAGAAAAAAAGATTGAAAAATCAAAAGAAAAGACAACAAAATCAATAGAAGCACTTGGGGCACAGAAAATAGAGATATTAAGTGGAACAGTTAATGATTTTGTCACAACATTTGAAAAAATTAAGAATATTCAATTTTTCGATACACAAGGACTGGATGAACTAAAGTATTTTGACCCGCAAAGTCCGGAATTTCTTCAATTAAAACAGATATCCATGGAAGCGAAGGATGTTGCAGTAAATGGAATTAGTGCACTTGGTTCATTGACAGGCGTTGCAGCAACGAATGCAACATTAGCTTGGCTTGGTGGAGGGGCACTTTCAGTTGGAGGATTAGGAATGGTTGGAGGAATGGCTGTTTTAGGCGGTATCGTTGCAGGACCGGCATTAGCTTTAGGTGGTTCACTTTTTGCAAAACAAGCGGATAAAGCATATTGGGATGCGAAGAGCAATCTGGAAAAGGCAGAGACATTCAAAGAACAAGCAGAAGATATTCATACTACATTAAAAGCAATTAAAGAACGTGCTGACCAATTGAAGCAATTACTGATAGATTTAGATGAGCCATTTGAACAATTAAATGCGGATATGCGTATGATTGTGAAAAATAATGGCACAGATTGGAATACATATAAGAATACAGATAAAACAAAAATTTATAAATGTGTTCAAGTAGCACAAGTAGTTAAAATGGTTTTAGATACTTCTCTTTTAACAGAAGATGGAAAATTACAAAGACAAAGTAAAAAAGCATTAACAGAGGGAAATAAATTTTTAGAAAGTTTGAATGAATAATTGTGTTTCAATGTGATAAGTGTGGGATTTGCTGTCAGTCATTAGCAGGAATCGAGCTGTATAAAGAATTGGATAGAGGAGATGGTACATGCCGTTATTTTGATAATGAAACCAATTTATGTAAAATTTATGATAAAAGACCATTATTATGTAATGTAGATAAGAGTTATGATATGTATTTTTCTTCTTTTATGACACGTAAAGAATACGAAAAAGTCAATTATGCTGCATGTTTACAATTAAAAAGAAAATATCTTCATTAAAAATAACGAGGTGTTATTTTGAAAATTGGTAATGTTGAAATAAACGGAAAAGCCGTTTTAGCACCTATGGCAGGTGTTGCCGACCGTGCTTTTCGTGAATTGTGTGTAAATTACGGTGCTGCCTATGTAGTCAGCGAAATGATAAGTTCAAAAGGTGTTTCAATGGGTGACAGAAAATCCAAGGATTTAATGTTTTTATCCGAGGAAGAACGTCCTGCTGCTGTGCAGATTTTTGGTAGTGACCCAAAAATTATGGCAGAAAGCATTGAAACCGTTATGCAGGTAAAGCCACAGATTATTGATATAAATATGGGTTGTCCTGCACCTAAAATTGCAGGTAACGGTGGTGGTGCAAGTCTTGCGAAAAATCCACAACTTGCAGAAGAAATTGTAAGGGAAGTTGTTAAGGTTTCACCTGTACCTGTAACAGTAAAAATCCGTGCTGGGTGGGATGAAAACTCAATAAACGCAGTTGAAATGGCACAGAGAGCAGAAAATGCCGGTGCATCTGCAATTACAATTCACGGCAGAACAAGACAGCAGATGTATTCACCTCCCGTTGACAGAAACATTATTGCAAAGGTTAAAAAGGCTGTTTCTATTCCCGTTATCGGCAACGGTGACATCGTTGACGGACTTTCTGCTGCAAGTATGCTTGAAGATACAAACTGTGACCTTATAATGGTTGGTCGTGGTGCTTTAGGTTGTCCTTGGGTTTTCTCACAAATCAACGCTTATCTTGACCACGAAAGAATAATTCCCCATCCTCCCGTAAGTGAAAGAATGAGAGTTATGATTAAGCATATTGAGACAATCTGCGAATACAAAGGTGACTTTATCGGTATGCGAGAAGCAAGAAAGCACGCAGGTTGGTACACAAAAGGTCTTCACGGTGCAGCAAAGTACCGTCAGGAATTAGGCACCATTGAAACCATGGAGCAACTACAGGAAATCGCATACAAAATATGCTTAGAAAACCAATAAAAGGTGGGTATTAAACCCACCTTTTTCTTTTTTAGTCCTTATACTTTTTCATACAGAGTTTAAGCACAAAGCTCGCATTTCTCTGCATTTCGTAAAGTGTAATACCGTCTTTTTTACCATAAGTCTTCAAGAGGGTGCCGTCTGGCTTGCCATTTGTTACTCTGTCACCACCTGGCATAAGCACATTTACACCTGCTCTTACTCTGTAAGCCTGGTCACGCATCTTAGGGAATTCCTGGCTCTTTGAAGGACGCATCCACCAGTCAGTCATAACAACTCCGTCAAAGCCCCACTCTTCACGGAGAATTCTCTCACAGAGTTCATAATTATAATGACCCCAAACACCATTAATCTTGTTATAAGATGTCATAATTGTATTTGGCTTAGCAGTCTTTACACAGATTTCAAAGCCTTTTAAATAGATTTCACGCAATGCTCTCTCGGAAAGTCTTGAATCATTACCTGTACGGTTTACTTCCTGGTTGTTACAAGCATAATGCTTAGGACAAGCACTACCGCCACGGGTCTGAATACCTTTAACTGCAGCTGCACCCATAAGACCTGTTACAACAGGGTCTTCTGAGTAGTATTCAAAGTTTCTGCCACAGAGATGGCTACGGTGAATATTCATACCTGGTGCTAAAAGGATATCGCTACCCTTTGCCTTTAATTCTTCACTGATTTTTGCATAAACTCTTTGGACAAGTTCAGTGTTGAATGTACTTGCAAGGGCAGTACCATTAGGAATAAGTGAACAATAAGAGAGAAGTCGGATACCTGAAGGTCCGTCAGTTGTAATCATTGGTGGAACGCCCTTGTCACGAAGGCTCTCTAAAACACCACCCATAGCACCTGCGTTACCCTTTGCACCCAGAGGCGAATCCATCTTATAGTCACCACGGGAAATTGCTTCTAATTCATCAAGGCTCAACTGTGCTACAAAGTCTTCCATTGAAACTTTGCCATCTTCCACATCACTGAATTTATATCCTTTGTCGCCTGTAATTGCAACGCCTTCACCGATATTGTCGAGAATAACCTGTTTAAGGTCATACTTACGGCAAGTAACAGGTTCTTTCTTAAGTCCGTCTTCTGTGTTTACATAACGGTCAAATGGCTTTTGTGGTGCAGAACACTGCTTAAGTCTGAGAGTTGCAACAGTTTTTTCCTGATAATAACTCCATTTCTTTTCTGCACTGCGCACATCACTACCTACATAGAGAGCGAATTCGCCCTTTTCCATAACATATGAATAAGCATATCCACTTACACCGCTATCGTCATAAGAATAGAATCTCTCATTTGGAACAACGATTTCAAGACTTTCACTTTCATCTGGTTCAAGCACCTTTGTCTTGCCAAATGCAACCAACTCTCTTGCAGGGTTGCCAAGCTTTCCACATGGCTTTGAAACATAAACCTGAACTGCTTCCTTGCCTGCATATTCTCCGATGTTTTTAACAGTGCATTTTACTACTACATTTTCTTCTGTCTGTTCTGCACTATCGAAATCAATCTGGAATTTTGTGTATGACAAACCATAGCCGAATGGATAAATTACTGCATCCTTATTGAATGTTTCAAACCAACGATAACCAACATAAATGTCTTCCTCATATATATTTGCATCACGATTACCAAAGTTTGCAGAAGATGAGTAGTCTTCATATCTCTTTGCAATTGTATCGGTAAGCTTACCACTTGGTGTAACTTTTCCGCAAAGAAGGTCAGCAACAGCGTTACCACTTTCCATACCACCCTGCCAAACAATCATAACAGCACCGATTTTGTTGCCGAATTCACGAAGCCAACTCATATCCATAACAGAGCCGATATTGAGAAGAATTGTAACATTGTCGAACTGTTCACAGATTCTGTGAAGTGCAGTTCTTTCTTCATCAGTCACATAGAAACTACCTTTTTCAAGGACATTTTCTCTATCTTCACCTGAAGAACGACCAATTACGAAAACTGCGTTATCACTATTTTCTTTTGCTTTCTTAACAAGGTCAACAGTAAGTGGCATTTCAGGATAAAATCTTGGCCAATGACCCCATACACCATGGTCAATGGGGTTTTCCTTGCACCATTTTTCGTATGTATCAGAAAGGTCTGTGTTAAGTGCTAAATCCTCACAGTTTTTAAGTCCTTCGATAAGGTTCACACCATAAGGTTTCTTAACATCACCACCTGAACCATATCCTGTATAGAACCAATCGTTCTGTACTCTACCAAAAACAGAAACTTTTGTTCCTTTTTTGAATGGTAACACACCGTTATTTTCTAAAAGTATTGCTGTTTCTCCTGCTGCTTCACGCAACACCTCAGACATTCCATCAGTAATTGTTACCTCTCCAAGTGCTTCAAGTGCTTCTTCCTGAGAAACATCTGAACCAGCGATTTTCATACCTAACTTCATTACGCCAACAACAATTTTTTCTGTAAATTTCGACATGGATATAATCCCCTTTTCTTTAATGGATTAATTCTAACATATAATAATTCTCTTTTCAACACAAATAAAAACATCTGCCTCAGCATAATGAGACAGATGTCAAATTCTGATTATTCTTTTTTCTTACGCTGTTGAAGGAGCATAACATAAATTGCCAATGTAATTACTATTACTACACACAACACAATAACAAGTACAGCAGATTTATCACTTTCGCTCATTTCTTCGCCAAAAAGACCTGCCAATCCTTTTTTCTCACCACTGTCATCCTTATCTTTATCCTTGTCATTATCCGGTTTATTGATGTTGTTATCAATTGGAGATTGAACTTCAGGCTCGATTGGTGTTATTGGCTGAGTAGGAGTCTCTATAGGATTTGTTATTGGCTCCGTTACTCCTTCTTCAGGCGTTGTTGAAAGCTTTGCTATCTTTTTAGTCTCAATTTTTTTGCAAACAGTACATTGTCTTCTTTGCTCACCATCCATCAATTGAGTAGGTTCTCTTGTTGTAATCCACTCGCCTTTATGTCCTTTTGCAGGGATTGGAGATGAAACACCATCCTTGCCACAAACTGCACAAAACCCAACTTCCAACCCTGCTTCTGTACAAGTAGGTTCCTTTGTTATTTTTGAATTATTGAACTGATGTTCTTCTGATAAGGGGAGCTTTTCTTCCTTTGTGTAGCCACAAGAGCAAGTGCCCTTTTTTACACCTTGTTCCTTACAAGTCGATGTTTTGACTTCTTCCCATTTCATATTTTCATGAGCACATTCCTGAAAATAAAGACCCCTTGACACTGCTGGCTCAGGACCAGTTGAGCCGAGTCCACCTATAGAAATTGTTCCTCCACCTTTAAGAACTTTGAATTCCATTCGAACCAAAGTGTCTCCGGCAACAACTCCCTCATCACTGGCACCAATATACGAAACAGAGCCTGTTGATTCGTTAGTTTCTTCAAAGCTGAATAGTCCTGATGTCTTTACTGACCCGGGTACAAGTTCAAAGTGACTTGTCTGGTAGTTAACATTAAATTTAACCATTGTAAGATTTGAGTCAGAGGAAAGTTTAACATAAACACTAACAGTACTGCCAACGCTAACAGTAGTTGTACTTGCACCAACAGAAACGACTGGTGCTTGTGCGAAACAAGGCACAATATTAATCACAAGAATCAACATTGCAATTAAGCAACTAAAAAACTTTTTCATAATTATCACCCCTGAAAAGTAACATACCTTAATTATACCAATAAAACAAGTTTTGTCAATTGTATCTATGGGGATAATATGTCTTTTTACAATCATTTCCAGAATAATAATTAAGCAACTTCTTGGTAAGAATTCTTGTGTCTCTTTCCATTTCCTTAAAAGCTACTATCTTGCTATTAAGTTCAAAGAGAGTTACTCCGTACTGAGTTTTCCGTTCTGCAATAAAGGCATCTATAATCACCTTTAAATCATCTGCTTGCTTTAGGTATTCTTCTCCTAACTGATATAAAGTCATTATTGCCTCCTTTTTTCATCGAACATTTGTTCTGTACAAGAAGTATTCTATCACTTTTTCTTATCATATACAACAGAAAAAACAAAAAACAGTCCTGAAAAACGGACTGTTTTTAAAGTTTCCTCTTGACTTTCTATTTTCTATGTTTTTTTGATTGTTTTTGCTCTGCATTTTGGACATGTAATCTCTATTTTGCCTCTACCCTTAGGAACTCGCAAAACAGTTTTACACTCCTTACACTTATAATACTTATGCGTATTCTTATCTCGGATTTTATTTCCAAGGAGTTTAAGTTCCGCCTTTGGCTTTTCACTCCATCTTAAGTACCAGTTAAGCTCTTTTCTTCTTGCTTCGTAATTTTTTGACAATGAACGATACAAACTATATATAATAAGAATCCAACCTATGAAATACATAAATCTAAGATATCTGAAG
Source organism: uncultured Clostridia bacterium (assembly GCA_937899735.1). Lineage (GTDB taxonomy): Bacteria > Bacillota > Clostridia > Oscillospirales > Acutalibacteraceae > Fimenecus. The sequence goes on from CALBQZ010000186.1 coordinate 7,503, forward strand.
TTCCCAAAAACAGAAAGTACAAGCCCTGTTATTGACAAAAACAATGTAAATTCGTCATTACCATATCGACCAACCATAAACTGCTGTATCTTAATAGAAATTCTTTGCATAACCTCTCTCAGTCTTTGTGAAAAACTCATTTCTTCATCTTCCTTTAAATAAATTACAAATATATTATACCATAATTTTTTGGAAATAATTACCTGATTTTTAACAAACTGTAAAAACACCCTTGAGAAACATCTCCCAAGGGTGTCATACTAAATAGTTTTAATTTATTCAGCCTTTGCAGATGCTGTACCTGCTGCGAGTTCTGCTTCTTCTTTCTTACCAATGTTATAGATAAATGCCATTGCAAGGAAAGCAATGAGTGAACCTGCTGCAAGAACGATGAAATAAAGATTCTTAACTTTATCACCAAAATCCGGTGCCTGAACAGCATTTTCACCTTCAACGAAACCGATAGCAATAAGTCCCACCGAAACTACAGCCTGACCGATACCCTGTGCAAGCTTGCGGAAGAATGAATAAAGAGCATAAAGTGACCCTTCTTCACTCTTACCTGTTTTTCTGTAGCTTACTTCAATACAGTCAGCAACAATTGCCCATACAGAAATCTGGAACACAGCGTTACCAATATTGAGTCCCATAAGGCAGACAATGTAAACAAGCATACCAGTCATATCTGCTGAAATAGGCACAAAGAGAGAAACTACACCGGAAATTGCACCGATAAGCATACAAGTTACAATAACACTCTTCTTACCGAATTTCGATGTAAGTTTTCCTAAAAGTACCATAAATACAACCATTGGTGCGTATGAACCAATCATTGCAATACCAACCTTACCTGTATCCTGGAAGAAATACTGGAAAACCATGTTATTAAGAGCCATTGTTGAGTTGAAAAGTGCAACCGATGCAACTGATGCAATTGTAGCACCAATCATCGCTCTGTTTGTAAAGAATGATTTGAATGCAGAGAAGAAGGCTTTTAAACCTGTTGTATTCTGTCCATCATCCTCACGCTGTACTCTCTCTTTAACAAGCTTTGTTGTACCCCAAAGAGTTGCAAAAGCAACAATTGACATTGCAAAAGCAACGGGAAGAAGTGTTTCACCCTTAAGAATTTCTTCTTCAATACCTGTTACAGGATTTTTAACCTTATTATAAACGATACCAGGAAGAACAATCATAATTACGATTGCAGGTAAAGCTGCACCCACGCTACGGAATGTAGAAAGGGAAACTCTTTCTTGAGGGTCGCTTGTAATAACACTATGTAATGAGCCGTATGGCACGTTAACCATTGTGTAAGCGATTGACCACAAGCAGTAAGCAATAAGACACCAAGCATATTTTGCCGCATAAGGGAATGATGTAATTGGTGCAAACAACATTACATTGAAAACGACAAGAATTAATCCACCTGCGATAATCCAAGGCATATACTTACTCTTTTTACCAAGTCTTTTTGTATCAACAAGGTTGCCAATAACAACGTCATTTACAGCATCAAATGCTTTTGAAATAAGAATAATTACCGCATAGTCCGCCGCTTTGATACCAATATACTGCAAATAGAAAAGCTGCATAAAGGTTGAAACGAGTTGGAATGAAAACCCACAACCCATATCACCCATTGCATAGCCTATTTTGTCACGCCAACCAAAGGGTCTGATTTCTGTTTTTCCCATTTTTCTCACTCTTTTCCGAAAGATTATGTAACTGTATTATACTAAAAACATTTTCGATTTGCAACTGTTAAATATAAGAAAAAGGACTGTGTTGAACAGTCCTTAAAATCTTATTCAGCCTTTGTTTCTGTTTCGTGCTTTTTACGAAGTGCTTCATAAATTGGTTCCATCTTTTCTTTTGTAAGAGGATAACCAAACTGGAATATAAGCCATACACTTGTGTAAACAATAGCAGGAATTACTGTACAGATAAACATAATCTTTTTACTTGTATCGTTTTCTGCAATAAAGCCGTTACCTGCACTAAGGCTATCATATTTTGCCCACTGAAGAAGGAAAAGTCCACCTGCGTCAGCAACTGCCTGACCAAACTGACGTCCGAATGTGTATGCAGAATAAACTGCACTTTCATTTCTGATACCTGTTATATATTCCTGATAATCAATAACATCCATAACAACTGCCCAGCAAGTAAGGCTTACGAATGTGTAGCCGAAACCGATAAGGAGCAAGCAGAGCATATAGAGCCATGCCGGATAAATACCCTGACTTGGGTTAATCCACATAATAAAACTTTCACTGTTTGCAGTTACAAAAAGGAATACAGATGTTATTGCAGAAATAATTGACATCCTGCCACAAAGCTCTTTTTTACCAAATTTAGCCGCAAGCTTTGGTGTGAACAAAATCAGTGCAGCCATTGGAAGATATGTACAAATGGTACCTATAATGCTAAGTCCTGTATTGGTGAAATAGTTTTTATAAAGATAAGCATTGAATGAACCAAATTGAAGCTGACCGCTGATAAGCACACCTGAAAGAGTCAGCATAACAAATGGTCTTGATTTGAAAAGTCCTTTATATACACCCTTCAAATCAACGTTTTCATCATCAACAGCAGGTACACGTTCTTTAACCATTTTATGGCCGATAAGGTAAGTTACAATTGAGAAGATACCCATGAGAAGCGCATACATGAACATTCTGTTACCGTCTGCAACTTCGATTTCTTTACCTGTCTGCTCATCAATTCTGCCACTACCAACGTAAATAATCATAGGAGCAATCAAAAGAACAACTGCACCACCAACACCACTACCAACTGAACGAGCAGTTGAAAGAAGTGTTCTGCCCTTAGGGTCGTCAGTAATAACAGATGCCAATGAGCCGAATGGAATGTTCATTGCAGTGTACATTGTGCAATACACAAGATACAAAATAATTGCAAGAACGAAAAGAAGCATAGGCTTTGCTGCCAATGTTTCGTTATAGAAAACTGAGTTTGGGTCACTAAATGGGATAAAACAGAGTACTGTTGAAATTCCCAAAGGCACAGCAACAAGTCGTAAATACTGACGATATTTACCATCTTTACCTGCTTTTCTCTTAGAAACAACCGCACCCCAGAGTGGGTCATTGATAACATCCCATAGACGAGTGATTATGAACATATAACCAACAAGTTTTGGCGCTATTTTCATTATGTCCGTCATAAAGACTTTAAGGTAACTTGTTATGTATGTAAGGTTAAACATATTACCAGCTTCAGCTATGGTATAACCAGCAATATCTTTAAACCCTATTCGGTTAGGATGGTTATTAATCTCTTTAACCTTTTTTTCTTTTTTTGCCATAAAGGTTATTCCCCTTTCACACTATATAAAATGATAATAACACTTTTCATTCACTTTTTCAATAGGTTAAATCTTTTATTCACTCTTTGTTGACATAAAAATTTTAAAGTATTATAATTGTATAAATACATTAAAATTCATACCTTACTACGATAAGGAGGTAATATAATGGCACAGATTGCTGATATAATTAAATACGAGGGGGATAACACCACCTTTATATGGAAACATCCTTGTGAGGATTTTAATTCTCTCACGCAGTTGATTGTTCACGAAAATCAGGAAGCAATCTTTTTCCTTAACGGTCAGGCTCTTGACCTTTTCGGACCGGGAAGATACACTCTTGAAACACAGAATATCCCCGAGTTAAGTAAATCACTTAACCGTACGACTGGTGACGAAACTCCATTCCATTGTGAAGTTTACTTCATAAATAAGGTCGAGCAGATGGCAATCAAATGGGGTACGGACTCAAAAGTACAGTACATTGAACCAACTTACGGGTTCCCGATTTCAATCGGTGCAAGTGGTGAAATGAGTCTTCGTGCTGAAAACTCACGCAAACTTCTTTTGAAATTAGTTGGAACAGAAAGCTATCTTACTCAGGCTAAGCTTGTTTCCTTCTTCCGTTCATTCCTTATGACAAGAGTTAAGACATATATTGCTCAGGCAATGAAAGCTAACAGCATCAATATTTTTGAAATTGATGCACAGCTTACGGTTTTCTCTGATGCAATCAAAGCTCTTCTCGTAAATGATTTTGCAGATTATGGTATTGCGCTTGAACAGTTTTTTGTAACAACTGTTGTTAAGCCTGATGGTGACAAACAGTACGAACAGTTTAAAGAACTTCATTTCCGTCAGTACGCTGATATTGCAGAGGCAAAACTCCGTCAGCAGAAAGAAATCATAGATGCAGAAACACAGGCACAGAAAGTTGTTATTGATTCCAAAGCGCAGGCTGCAAAGCGTGCACAGGAGGGATATACATACAGTCAGGAACGTGGATTTGATGTTGCTGAAAAAGTTGCTGAAAATGAAGCAGTTGGCGAATTCACAAACATGGGTGTTGGCCTTGGCACAATGGCAGGTGTTGGTGGTGCTGTCGGCGGTATGGTTGGTGGTATGGTTAATGACGCTATAAATGCAACTGCAAAATGTGAAAAATGTGGGGCAGCTCTTCCACAAAATTCAAAATTCTGCCTTCAATGTGGTGAGAAAATAGCAGAATCAACCCTTGTTACTTGTCCTGGTTGTGGCAAACAAGTTCAAAAAGGCAAATTCTGTCTTGAATGCGGATATAAATTTGCTGTAACTTGTTCCAAATGTGGCACGGAAGTAGAAAATGGAAAATTCTGCCCACAATGTGGTGAAAAGCTTTAATTGGAGGTAGCGAAAAATGAAGATGAGTAAAAACTTTAAACTATATGCTATTGTATGGGCAATTCTCCTTGTTCTTTTCAATGTAATTGTGTTCGTAACTCCATCCGAGTATGAGGGCGAAAGCAAATTTACAGATAGTTTTTGGATTGGTTATGCCCTCGTTACTATTGGATTTTTAGGTCAGCTTGCTTGTTCATACATAGGACTTAAAGATGATAACCTTAATAAAGTTTTCTTTAATATTCCACTTTTAAGAATCAGTATTATCGGTCTTGTTATAAGCGCTGTTGCAGGTTCTGTTTTCATGGCAATTCCTACTATTGAAAGTTGGATTGCCGCTATTATCTCTGTAGTTATTCTTGCTTTTGTGGCTATTGCAACTATCAAAGCAAAAGCTGTTGGAGATATTGCAGAATCAGTTGAAAAGAAGATAAAAGAACAAACCTTCTTTATTAAAAATCTTACTGTTGATGCACAAAATCTTATTGCAAGAGCAAATAATTTCGAAACAAAAGCAACTGTTGAAAAAGTTTACGAAGCAATCAGATATTCCGACCCAATGAGTAACGATAATCTCAGTGAAATCGAAGGAAGAATCGGATACGAATTCAAAACTTTTGAAATGGCTGTAAGAAGTGGTGACAACGCTGTTGCAGAAAGCCAGGCAAAAGAGTTGCTCATTTTAATCGACAACAGAAACAACAAATGCAAAGCACTTAAATAATTGAGGTGTAAAAATGTCCATCTTAAAATGTGAAATGTGTGGTGGTACAGTTGTATTGGAGGAAAACGGTACCGTTGCTGTTTGCGAATACTGTGGTACTCGTAAAGCTATCAGTCAACCTGAAAAAACTGTTTTCACAAGTGATACCACCCATAAAACTCACAACGAACAACAGAATAATGCACAAGCAGATGCTCTTCGCATAGAAAATGAAAAAAGAAAAGCAGAAGAGGCAAATGCAAAAGCACAACAAGCTCGGCTTGAGGCGGAAACACAACGTCTCGAACGCGAAAGACTTGCTGAAAAAAAGCGTCTTGAAAGAAAAGAACGTTCAAAAAAGCTCAAAAAGAAAATACTTACTGTTCTTCTTGCAATCGTTGCCATCTCTGCATTAGGATTTCTTACCGTAACAGTTATTATTCCAGGTGTAAAATATAACAGTGCAGTAAAAGCAGTAGAGGAGCAGAATTACGAAGAAGCATATATTACTTTTAAATCTCTGTATAAATTCAAAGACAGCCAAGCTAAGGCTGATGCTATTATCAAGGAACATCCTGAAGTTGCACAGATTGGTGACATTATCTATTTAGGTACGTACGAGCAGGACAACAATTTCTCAAACGGTAAAGAGGAAATTGAATGGAAAGTACTTGATAAAGATGCAAACGGAAAGATGCTTGTTGTCAGCAAATATGCTATTGACTGTGGTAATTATCACTCTTCTCCTAAACAGATAACCTGGGAAGACAGCGATATCCGAAAATGGCTTAACAACGATTTTATTGCAACTGCTTTTTCATCAAAAGAAAAGTCATATCTTCAAACATCCACTATTGATAATTCAGGAAATCCTGACTATAAAATAAATGGTGGAAACAACACGAAGGACCGTGTATTCCTTTTATCTATTGATGAGGCAAAAAGGTATTTACCTAAGACTGTTGACAGAATCTGTATCGCAACAAAATATGCACAGACCAAAGGGTCAGAGCTTGATAATATTACCCGTGCTTGTCGTTGGTGGCTACGTTCTCCTGGTTCAACTCTTTACAGCGCATCATCCGTTAAAATTGACGGATTTATTCTTCAACTGGGAACTCCCGTTTCCGTCGACAAATCATTTATCCGTCCTGCAATGTGGATTGAAATTAAATAAAAATGTGGAGATTAAGGTTAACTTAATCTCCTTTTTTTATCTTTATAACAGCAACTGTAATATCATCATTACGGCTGACATTTCTGCTTCTTGCAACAGCACAAAGTTTCTCAGGCAAATCTTCCGAATACCCATTGTGTGCAATATAATCTTTTATTTCTTTTATGCTGTGCTCCGTTGCACCATCGGACATTATAACAATAACATCATCTTCTTTAAGCATACCTTTAACAGTTGCAAACTCTGCCTGTCTTAAAATTCCTATTGGCATAGCAGATTTTTTTATTTCTCCGACTCTACCTTTTCTGTATAAAAGTGAAACGGATGCTCCTGCCTTGTACACAACAGACTGACCTGTATATAAATTTACCTTTAGAATATCAAGAGTTGCCAAGGATTCTTCGTGACTTTTTACAAGCATTGCTGAGTTTACAAGCCTTAATGCACAGGGAAATGAGAATCCCGAAATGATAAGACGTGAAAACAAGGAAGCAGCCATAGTACCATCAATCGCTGCTCGGTTACCAGTACCCATTCCATCACTTAATACAACAACGAAATTACCCTTTCCATCATAAAACGACTCGAAATAGTCGCCACAGATTTCATCCTCTTTGCTTGGCACTTGAAAATAATTACACTCAACAGAAAAAACAGGTTTTTGCCAGAACAACAACATTTTTTCTCTTTTATCAGTTATTGTTACAGGCATTGCAAAGTCCTTTTCCGTTGCCTTTTCGATAGAATCCACCAACTCGCTGTCGCTGACTTTACAATCCTGGTCCACTAAAAGATTTACAAACAAATTATTCCTTGAATCCTCATAACAAGTAACAGTTGAGCAGACTCCCATATCTTCAAGACTATTTTTTATCTCCAAAGATGTTTCCCCTGACGGTTCTGAATTATCTTTGAAACTATCAAGTAAATCATCAAGCATCTGACACATTGTGTCAAACTGGTCAGCAGTAATTCTTCGCATTTCATTGATTCTCCCCTCTGCACCAAGTCGTGCCGAATATGATGAATAGTTTTTATTAAAGCTATCACACAATGACATTATTCTTATGCATTTGCTTTGTAATGACATGGGTGTTCCTGAAGGAACAACTTTCCCCTCTTTTCTCAAGGTATCAACTACACAATCAAACTCTCCTAATGTTGATGCGATATAACTCTTCCAGCACTTGTCGAAACTACCGCAATCACAGCATACATTATCCCTTACACGCAAATACACCGACACGGTATCTGGTACTGATTTTTCTTTCAGTATGTCGGAAACCTTAGCCACCGTTTCCGACATATTACTTACAGCATAACGAACTGATTTAATCTTAGAAACCGTCATATTAAACAATTCCTTATCAGTGCTGTTAAATGTCACCAATGAAAACTTGGATTTTACTCTTGTAAGAAGTGATTGGGGTGTGATAACAAAAAAAAGTGATGCTATGGCTGTCTCTATAAGCGGTTCTATATTTCTGCCGTTTCCACCAAAGAAAACAAACAATGCACCATAGGAAAAAATATATGCACAGGCACAAAGTACTCTTCCCGAATATGAGAAAATTCCCGAAAACAAACCTGCTCCTGCATAACAAAAAACCGTAGGCATACTATTCCCCGTCATTGTATATCCCAAGGACACTCCCGTACCGATAATTGCTCCTCCCGCTTCCTTGAAAAGGTAGGCAGCAACCATTGCTACATAAGAGCAAATCACCCCTGATGGAGTTACGCCCAGAAGTGATAATCCTGAGGTTGTAAGAATCAATATAAGACTTGCTACAGCAAGGCTTGTAATTTCTTTGGCTGTTATCCGCTCATTCCTGATAAACTTATTTAATGTGATTATTCCTACTGAAAAAAAGTAAGCTCCCCCGAAGGCTGTAACTGATTCTGCAATTTTTAAGGCAACTTTGGAAACAGAAATCTCATCGGTTATCATCACAACAATGCCAGTTGAAAGAGTTGAAAAAAGAGAAATCAGTGACATTGCCAAAGAGCTTTGTCTTACACGGGGGAATGCGTCTATATAAACCTTTAAAATATAAACCAGGATCAATGCCATCACATAACGGAATGCAGATAAATATTCATTGGAAACAATGTATCCCGTCATTGCTCCAAAGCAGGAGAAAAGAGTGTTTTTTCTGCTGATACCACTGCAAAAAGCAATACCTAATGGTGAAAAATACTCATAGGATGACGCTGATGCTGTGAGTCCTGCAAAAGCAAAACACACCGCTTGTTGTATCACTGATTTCCCAAACTCTGAAATCTGAATTCTTCCACCCTCTATTGGCATACTAAATTCTTTGTTTTCCATTTTTTCACCTGCTTTCTTTAATAATGTTTATTATAGGCTTGTCCTAAGCAAAACTTTGACGAAAACAGTAGGTTATAATGAGTATTTTTTTGATGATATAAAAAGATATTTGTCTTTATATGATACAGGACAAAAAAGTGATAAAAAAATCTTTTAATATCTGGTTTAATGTGGTAAAATAATAAGAGAAATGAGGCGAATTTATGGCAAAGATTTTTACAGTTACATCAGGTAAAGGTGGAGTCGGAAAATCCACATTCTGTGTTAATATTGCTCTGTCACTTAATGAGAGTGGTAAAAAAGTTCTGTTGATTGACGGAGATATTGCTCTGCGCAGTCTTGATTTATTATTGAATCTTGATGAAAACCTTGTTTATGACTGGTCGGATATTCTTTGTAACAGATGCAGTAAGGAATCCGCCATTCTCCGTTACAACGATAGAATCCATCTTCTGCCTGCACCTTTAGAAACACCTGACAATTTAAACAAAGGAACTTTTAAATCCCTTGTTGATTCTTTTGTATCCGACTATGATTTCATTTTCATTGATTCTCCTGCCGGAATAGGAGAATTACAACAAATCTATGCACTGGCATCCGACCAATGCATTGTGATAGCTACTCCTGATAATGTGAGTGCAAGGAGTGCATATGTAGCAGGTAACGCTCTCATAAAAGCGGGTGTTAATGAAGAAAATCTTCGTCTTGTCATTAACAGATTCAGCGAAAAAGCTATCAAAAAAGGTAAGTTTTTAAACATTGACGAAATCATTGACATTACATATATTCGTCTTCTCGGAATTATTCCCGAAGAGCCACAACTGATGTATTCTTCTGTATCAAAGAAAAACCTTTCTTCAAGAAGTAATGCAAAGCGTTCATTTAAGAACGTGGCAGGAAGAATTTCAGATAAAGAAATCCCACTTAATTTGTAAAAAAATGTTGAAATACTTGATATTTTTTGTTATCATATTTATGAGTAGCCTTGTATTTACAGGCAAAATATAGTTTTCGGTATAAAAATTTGGAAAGAAGGGGTTAAGTATGAACATAGCACTTATGGCACACGACTCAAAAAAAGAACTTATGACACAGTTTTGTATTGCTTATTGCGGAATTCTTTCGCATCATAATCTTTGTGCAACTGGAACAACCGGTAAAATGGTTTCAGAAGCTACAGGACTTAAAATTCAGAAGTTTTTAAGCGGTTCTCAGGGTGGTGACCAGCAAATCAGTTCAAGAATTGCTTGTAACGAGATTGACTTACTTCTTATGTTCCGTGACCCACTCAATCCAAAACCACACGAACCAAAAGACCATACTCTTCTCCGTCTCTGCGATGTACACAATGTTCCGGTTGCTACAAATATTGCAACTGCAGAAGCTCTTATCCACGCACTTGAACGTGGTGACCTTGACTGGAGAGATATCGTCAATCCAAAATAACTATATAAATTTTTAATGCCTCACTTTTACAGGTGAGGCACACCTAATATATAAGGAAGATTTTTTATGGCTTTAATTACAAATGCTATTAAGGGAACTCAGGATACACTCCCTAAAGAAAGTTACAAAATTCAATATGTGGAATCTGCTGTAAGAGAAACTGCAGAAAATTTTGGTTTCCACGAAATGAGAACTCCTGTTTTTGAACACACAGAACTTTTCCAGCGTGGTGTTGGTGAAACAACTGACGTTGTTCAGAAAGAAATGTACACATTTGAAGACAAGGGTGGCAGAAGCATTACTCTCCGCCCTGAAGGTACAGCTGGTGCAGTTAGAGCATTCCTCGAGCACGGACTTTTCAACGAAGGACTTCCACAGAAGATTTACTATCTCACATCCTGCTACAGATACGAAAAGCCTCAGGCTGGTCGTCTTCGTGAATTCCACCAGTTTGGTGTTGAATGTTTTGGTGCAGGTGCTCCAAGTGCAGATGCAGAAGTTATTTCACTTGCAAACGAAGTTTTTAATTATCTTGGAATCAATAACCTTGCTCTTGAAATCAACTCAATCGGTTGTCCAGAATGCAGAAAGCATTATCACAAAGCACTTAAGGAATATTTTGAACAATACAAAGGTGACCTCTGCGAAACTTGTTTAGGCCGTCTTGACAGAAACCCAATGAGAATCCTTGACTGTAAGAGCCCTGTTTGCTCAGGTATTGCCGAAAATGCTCCTACTGTTCTCCAGTTCCTTTGTGACGATTGTAAAAATCACTTTGAAAGTGTAAAAAAATATCTTGATGCTATGAATATCGAATACACAGTTAACCCACAGATTGTTCGTGGTCTTGACTATTACACAAGAACTGTTTTTGAATTCGTTTCAAAAGAAATCGGTGCTCAGGGAACAGTTTGTGGTGGTGGACGTTACGACGGACTCATTGCTGAAATGGGTGGAAATCCACTTCCTGCTTGTGGTTTCGGTTTAGGTCTTGAAAGACTCTTGCTCCTTATGGAAGCACAGCAAACACCTTTCCCTGAACCAAAGAAATGTGACCTTTGCATCGTAAGTATGGGTGAAAATGCAAATATTAAGGCTGCAGAAATCGCAGCATCTCTCCGTAGTGAGGGAATGTGTGTACAGTTCGATACAGTTGGCAGAGGCTTAAAGCCACAGATGAAATATGCTAACAAAATCGGCGCTTTATACACACTTGTTTTAGGTGACAGTGAACTTGAAACAGGAAATATTAAACTTAAAAACATGGAAACCGGCAACGAAACAGAAATGACACTTTCAGATTTTGCCGATAATTTCCAATCAGTAGTTATAAAAGATGCTATGTCAGGTTTTGAGTCACTCGGCATTGAGGGAGTAGATTTATCTGACATTTTAAGGTGAGCAGAGTCGAACCTTATACGCCGTAAATACAGACTTTTAACGAATTTTCACTTTTTCACCCTTGATTTGCGTAAGCAAACCGGCGGTCTCAAAAGCAAAAATTCATCTAAATTTCAAGTATTTACGGTGCAAGGCAGTTTTTGACAAGCAGATTTTTGGCTGGACAAAGCCAAAAATTGCAACAATACTGCCGTATTATAAAATTTTTGGTGAAGTGCAGTCGGAAATATGCCGTCAAAAACCGTATTAGATTCGGCTCTACTCACCTTATGGAGGCACAATCTAATGGATAGAATGAATGGATTAAAAAGAACCGATTACTGTGGCACTCTTAATGCTGACTTTGTTGGCAAGGAAGTAACAGTTGCAGGTTGGGTACAGCGTCGTCGTGACCTTGGCGCACTTATTTTCGTTGACCTTCGTGACAGAACAGGTGTTGTACAGTTGGCTTTCGACGATAACACAGACGGAGAAATCTTCGATAAAGCATTCACCGTAAGAAGTGAATATGTACTTATGGCAAAGGGTATTGTTCGTGAACGTTCTTCAAAGAACAAGGACATCCCAACAGGCGATATTGAAATTGAAGTTAAAGATTTGAGAATTGTTGGTGTCAGCGAAACACCACCTTTCGAAATCGTTGAAAACTGTCAGACATCAGAGGTAACTCGTCTTAAATACCGTTATCTTGACCTCCGTCGTCCTGACTTACAGAAAAATATTCTTCTCCGTCACAAGATTACAAAAATCACTCGTGATTACTTTGATGAAAACGGATTTATTGAAATTGAAACTCCAATGCTTATCCGTTCAACTCCTGAAGGTGCTCGTGACTTCCTTGTTCCATCAAGAATTCACAACGGAAGCTTCTATGCTCTTCCACAGTCACCACAGCTTTACAAACAGCTTTCAATGGTAGCAGGTTTTGACAGATATATGCAGATTGCTCGTTGCTTCCGTGACGAAGACCTTCGTGCTGACCGTCAGCCTGAATTCACACAGATTGACCTTGAAATGTCATTCGTTGATGTTGATGATGTTATGGGTATCGGTGAAGGCTATATTCAAAGAGTTTTCAAAGAGGCTATGGATGTTGATGTTCAGTTACCACTTCCAAGACTCACATATAAAGAAGCTATGGAACGCTATGGTTCTGACAAGCCTGACACACGTTACGAAATGGAGCTTTGCGACCTGGGTGATGTTGTAAAGGATTGTGGCTTCGGTGTATTCACATCTGCTCTTGAAGCAGGTGGCGCAGTTTACTGTATCACAGCTAAAAATGCCGTTAATACTCTTACACGAAAAGAAATTGATAAACTCACAGAGTTTGTCCGTGGTATTGGCGCAAAGGGACTTGCTTTTGCCCGTCTTATGCCTGACGGACTTGCATCTTCATTTGCAAAATTCCTTACAGAGGAAGAAATGACAGCACTTCTTAACAAAGCAGGAGCGGAAACAGGTGACGTTGTTCTTATTGTTGCAGATACAAAGAAAAACAGTGTTCTTTCAGTTCTCGGTGCACTCCGTCAGGAGGTTGCTAAGAAGCTCGACATTATTCCAACAGACAAATACAATCTTCTCTGGATTACAGAATTCCCATTCTTCGAGTGGGACGAAGACGCACATACCTTCGTTGCTATGCATCACCCATTCACTTCACCTATGGATGAATGTTTAGAATATCTTGAAACTGACAAAGCACAGGTTCGTGCAAAAGCATATGACCTTGTTCTCAATGGTGTTGAATTGTCATCAGGTTCAATCCGTATTACTGACCCTGTTCTTCAGAAGAGAATGTTCACTCTTCTCGGACTTTCAGACGAAGAAGCATACGAAAAGTTTGGTTTCTTAACAGATGCATTCCGTTTCGGCCCTCCTCCACACGGTGGTATGGGTATCGGTCTTGACAGACTTGTAATGCAAATGATTGGTGCTGACTCGCTTCGTGATGTTATCGCATTCCCTAAACTCCAGAACGCAAGTGAGCCAATGACAGAATGCCCATCAGCTGTTGATACTCTTCAGCTTGATGAACTTGGAATTGCAGTAAAAGTAACAGAGGAATAATTATGAAAAAAGGCATAAAAAAACTGAATACCGTACTGTTATCAGTAATCTTATGCCTTAGCTTTACTGTAATGGCATTTGCTGAAGAAACAGTCAAGTATTCAAACGAATTAACAGTTACCCCTATTCGAATTTTCTTTGCAATTCTCGTGATTGTGCTTTTCATTATAAGTGAAATCGCATTCGAAAAAATCCGTGAAAAACGAGTTGCAAAGCGAAATAAGAAATATGGGAAAGATAAAGAAAACTAAATAAAAAAAATTACTGCTCGGATTTAAGTCCGAGCAGTTTTTGTTTTACTGAATACTTATTTTAATAAGTTGTAAATTGCAGGTACAAACAAGCCTAAGATATGTGGTAACACAAATGCATAAGCAACTGATGTTACAAGTGTAAGACCAAATTTTTCAAGTCTTGCACCGAGCCAGAAGATTCCATACAATGGTGCAACCAGAATCTTGCTGATTTTCTTATCGTTATTGATAAAATAGTTTTCCTTGAGCATCATAACATCTTCAATTTGTGGGAAGAGGTTTGTAAGTATTGCAATACCAAAATACAAGCAAATCCAACCAAAGATATCTGCAAGTCTTCCGAAATAAATGATTGAAACTGAACCATACATCAGAATCATATTTCCCAGAACAAGGCTAAAGAAGAATGGAATGAAGCAAATATCGAAGCTTGGACCCTTTCTTCTTACAAGGTCATGGTCAACGTGGGACATCATCTCATCAAAACGGACTACTCTTTCGTCGTCTATGATAATTTTTGATGAACGACAACACATATGCTCGAAAAACGCGTGAAGCATAGCACCTGGAAGTGTTAAAGCTTTGATTATTACATAAATTATTCTCATATCAAATCGTACCTACCACTTTCCACAAGATTTTTAAGTGTTGTTTTGCAAGATTTCAAATCTTCCAAATCTGCATCATACTGTTTAGTATCTTTAACTGTCTTTTTAAGATTTTCTTCCATTGCTTTGTAATTATCATTATCCCCTGCCTGGAATGATGCAAAAGCAGCAATCTCCCACGCCTGAGGATACATAGAAATCATAGCACTATATGAATCTATATAGCTTTCTGACAATGCATAACAGCAATCATTGATAGCATCAACAGCCTCATCATATTTTTCCATCATAATAAGATTAAGACCTTTTTGCATTGTGAGAACAGGACTATATCTCATAACAAAAGCATCTCCACCAGAACTTTCTTCCAACGTCTTAATACCTTGGTCTGCGTACTTAATAGCAGCATCGTAATCCTTATCACGATATCGAGAAACCATTGACATTATGAGATAATAGTCAGTAGCTTCACTGTTTATTTCATAAAGGTCTTTTGCGAGAGCTTCTGCCTTTTCATATTCTCCGAGTTTAACATATGTATCTGCTAACATATACCCTGCAAGGCTTTTCATGAACTGTGATGACTGGACTGCCTTTTCCATATGTCCAACATAGTCTTTTTCTTCCTTTTCAAGAAGAATCGCTGCCTGATATTTAGCAATATACACCCAACCGGCATCAACGGTATATTTTGTTTCAGTACCATCAGGAGTGAAATTAGCATCTGTTTCATCCTTATAAACGTTACCCTTGACATAAATTGTTTTGCCGATAAGCTTATCAAGTTCTTTCAAGGTGTCTTCATAGTTTTTCTCGCTGATTGTGTTCAAATCCACATGCTGACTAATGATAACACTTGTTGCTTCCATAGCCTCAATATCAGCAATAATCTTTTTAGAATCCTTAAAGACAGGAAGTTTAAGCTCTTTTTCACTAAGGAATGTTGCAACTTCACTATTTATGGACTCAATATTTCCAAGGTCATAGTAAAGCTTAATTCTCTTTTCGTGGAGATTATAAAATACATTCTTTGTTTCTTTTTTAGAAACAAGTTCCAATGCATTTTCGTACTCAATTAATGCTGTGAATGTTTTATTCTCAGCAGCAGCTTTGTCTGCCTTCTTCATTATAGAGAAAATCGGTGTGTTTACTGCGAAACAGAACATTGCACCAACCACAATACAAGCCATAACAAGAACTGCGATGATTCCTCTGTAGTCATAAGGACACTTTTCTAAAAGCGACTCACATTCCTGACAGTAAGGACCTTGTGGATTCTTTTCCGTTCCTCTTGGTTTTTCACCACAGTATTCACAAAGTTCTTCAGCTTTCTTCTCTGTTTTTGTGTCTTTAGAAACAGTTTGTGGGTTGTATCCCTCAACCTCTAATTCTTCAATCGCAAGGCTTTCTTCTGCTTCCTTCTTGCTCTTATCAAGTTCTTCCTTAAAGATTCTTGCAAGGTCTTCCATTTCCTGCTGAAGTTCGTCCGGTTGTGTATCAGTATTCTGACCACCATTTAACTTTTCTTTATTTTCGTCCAAGGTTATTCCTCCTTTGGATTTTATCCGTTAAAAATCAGTTTTCATTTGCTCCACAGCATTTCTTGTACTTTTTACCGCTACCACAAGGACATGGGTCATTTCGACCTACTTTTTGCCCCTTTTTAACTGGCTGTTTTTTCTCGCTACCGTCAGAAGCACCATTTGTTGCAGTGATTTTTGCTGCCTGTTCACGTTTAACATCCTCTTCACTTCTTAAACGGAACACTGTAAGTGTTGTAACAGTTCCTTCACGGATAAGTGAATTCATTTCGTCAAACATATCATAACTTTCCATACGGAATGCAACTACAGGGTCTTGCTGGGCGTATGAACGGAGATAGATACCACGTTTTAACTCTTCCATAGCATCAAGGTGATCCATCCAACGCTGGTCAACATTATGCAAAAGAACTTTTCTCTCAAGTTCTGTCATAATTGCTTCGCCATATTCCTGTGACTTAGCATTATAAATTTCCATAGCCTTGTTGTAGAAATAATCTTTATATTCCTTATTAGTATCAAATTTATTTTCAAGACCGTCTTCTGCGAGATACTTAAGTTTGTTAACAAGTCCTGCTCTGTTCCACTCATCAGGTGACTGAGATTCAGGACAATAGAAATCAACTGTTTCTTCAAAATATCCGTCAAACATTTTAAGGATTGCAGAGTGAATATCAAAGCCATCGAGAACCTGATTACGCTGTTCATAAATCTTCTTTCTCTGTTCATTCATAACGTCATCAAAACGAAGAACACTACGACGTGCTGCAAAGTGATTGCCCTCTACCTTTTTCTGTGCATTTTCAATTGTACCTGAGAATATTTTTGCTTCAATAGGAAGTTCTGCAGCACTCTTGAATGCATCAAGAATATTGTAGAATCTGTCACCTGCGAAGAGTCGGAGCAATTCATCTTCTGCTGAAAGATAGAACTTACTGCGACCAGGGTCACCCTGACGACCTGCACGACCACGCAACTGATTATCAATTCTTCGTGATTCGTGGCGTTCTGTACCGATTATGAACAAGCCACCTGCTTGACGAACTTTATCAGCCTCATCTTTCAACTGGTCTTTATATTTCTTTTCGAGTTCACGATATGTGTTTCTTGCTTCAATGATATCTGTGTTATCCGTCTCTGCAAAACCTGTTGCTTCGGCAATAAGCTCTTCGGAGAATTCAAGTCTTCTCATCTCAGCACGAGCCATATACTCAGGGTTACCACCAAGGATAATGTCAGTACCACGACCTGCCATGTTTGTAGCAATAGTAACTGCACCAAGAGAACCTGCCT
>CALBQZ010000187.1 GCA_937899735.1 uncultured Clostridia bacterium
CATTATTGGTCGCCCGATTTAAAATCAGACATACTCCACGGTAATTCCCTGCATCATAGTGCAGCCACCTACCGCTTCATCGCATATCGTTTTCTGTGGTTTTGGACAGAATTCACCCAAGACCGCAGAATGCTTATATATTCTAGCACACAGTTAGTGAAATTGCAAGAACTTTTTTAAAAAAATTTGTGAAAAATGCAGATTTTTTTAACTGCACAATATCTTGTATTTTTACACTATTTTTCTACTAAATTTGCACATTTTATTCTTGCAAAAACACTCTATATATAATATGTATAATAAAAACGAGTAGAAAACGCAAAAAAATACGGTAGATTTTCTCCACCGTATTTTTCATTCTCTCTATTTATTTGATGCAAGTTCAAGTGCTTCATCTATATGTGCACAGAAGTTATCCGCACCAACCTTATCATAAAATCCAGCCTTCTTCATTGCTTTCATAGGTTGTTCATTAACATGGGAAAGCACAAGTGAAACTCCATTACTCTTACATTTTTCATAAAGTGCTTCAAGTGAATGCATTGCTGTAGCATCAATAGCATTTACTCCCCTCATTCTTAAAATAAGGCATCGTGTATATTCTTTCACCTTAATATCAAGAATTCTGTCTGCTGCACCAAAGAACAATGGTCCGCTTACTTCATATACGCGGACATTCTTTGGAACAACTTTCAAGTCAAGACTATCCTTGTCGTTTTCACTATCCACATATTCCCAACTCGTAACAGCTGTTTCTTCACTCATTCGTTTCAAGAACAGCATTGCTGCAAGAATCATACCAACTTCAATAGCAATAACCAAGTCAAAGATAACTGTAAGGCCGAAAGTGATTACCATAACGATAATATCATTTTTAGGTGCTGTCTTTACTATATGTACAAACTTTCTATACTCACTCATATTGTAAGCAACCATAAAGAGAATTGCTGCAATAGTTGGCATTGGAATAAGTCCTGCTAAAGGCATAAGAAACAAGAGAACCAACAACAGAACAATAGCGTGTACCATACCAGCCACAGGAGTCCTGCCTCCGTTTTTAGCATTTGCTGCTGTTCTTGCAATGGCACCGGTTGCAGGGATTCCACCAAAGAGAACTGAAGCAATGTTACCCACACCTTGTGCTACAAGCTCCGCATTGGAGTTATGACGAGAATTAACCATACTATCAGCAACAACACAAGAGAGCAAAGATTCAATAGCAGCAAGAATTGCAATGGTAAATGCATCCGGCAATACTGCTGAAACTTTTGCAAAACTAAATTCCATTCCAGAAAGTGCAAATCTTGGGAAACCTGACGGAATAGTGTATAATTCACCTATTGTAAAAACACCGTTATCAAGTCCCGGAATAAACTTCACCATCAATGCACCAACGATTACTGCAATAAGTGATGGTGGTACTCTCTTTTCAATTTTTGGATATATAATAAGTATAGCAAGTGAAACAGCACCAACTAACAGTGCCTGCCAGCTAAACGTGCCGATAGCGTGAATATTTGCTTCGATTTTTTCAATAGTTTCAATAGGCTTAACACCGTATGCATATTGAAGACCAAGGAAATCCTTAATCTGACCGACAAAAATTGTAACGGCAATACCTGCGGTAAAGCCTGTTGTTATGGTGTACGGGATAAATTTAATAAGAGAGCCTAATTTAAACACACCCATAAGGATTAAGAATACACCCGCAAGGATTGTAGCGATAATCAAGCCGTCCATTCCCTGTGTAGCAACAATTCCTGCAACAACAGTTGCGAAGGCTGCAGTAGGTCCTGCAATCTGTACACGGCTACCTCCTAAAAATGAAACCATAAAACCTGCAAAAATTGCTGTATAAACACCACATGCAGGTTCAACACCTGACGCCAAAGCCAAAGCAATTGACAATGGCAAAGCGATAATCGCAACGATTATACCTGCCACAATATCCTTTACTGCTTGGTCTTTAGAATAGTTTTTCATCGTGCTGAAAAACTTTGGTTTAAGATAAAACTTCTTCATAAAATCACATCCGTTTGGTAATAAACTAAATTGCCGAAAAGAATATTATCACTTTTGTATTGTCTAGTCAATAAAAAATTAAAAAATAAAAAGGTCTTCTTTTGAAGACCTCATAAATTTAACTATTTGACTGTCCTGTATATGCTTGAACAAGCACTTTTAACTGTTCCACCGTATCAAACTTTGCACCTGATTCTACAATAGCTGACCTGATTGATATTGGGAGTGCATCAAAATATGCC
Organism: uncultured Clostridia bacterium; assembly: GCA_937899735.1. Classification (GTDB taxonomy): domain Bacteria; phylum Bacillota; class Clostridia; order Oscillospirales; family Acutalibacteraceae; genus Fimenecus. The sequence goes on from CALBQZ010000187.1 coordinate 2,265, forward strand.
TTTGTTTCTAAATTCATGTTATTCATAAAAATCACCTCGGTAATATTTTACCAAGGTGACATTCTTTTATACATTATAAAACTTTTGAAAGGAAATCCTTAAGTCTTGGGTTTTGTGGATTTGTGAAGAATTCCTCAGGAGTGTTTTCTTCGATAATCTTACCATCATCCATAAAAATAACTCTTGTACCAACTTCACGAGCAAATCCCATTTCGTGAGTAACAACAACCATTGTCATTCCTTCACGAGCAAGATTCTTCATAACATCAAGAACTTCACCAACCATTTCAGGGTCAAGTGCTGATGTAGGTTCATCGAAAAGCATTACCTCAGGTT
>CALBQZ010000188.1 GCA_937899735.1 uncultured Clostridia bacterium
CATTGAGATTATTATACACAATTAAATAAAATTGTCAATATTTTTTAGCATTTTCTATCATTTCTGCGGCAGTATCAAAAGATAACTGGGTTGATTCAATACCACCAATAATTCTTGCTAACTCACGAACTTTACCATCATAATCAAGATTTTCAACTCTTGTGTAAGTCTTATTATCAGTCTCAGACTTAGAAATCAAGAAATGATTATCTGCGAAACATGCAATCTGTGCCAAATGTGTAACACACAATACCTGACGATTTCTTGAAACCTCTTTGAGTTTGATACCAATCTTTTGTGCTGCACGACCACTTACACCCGTATCAATTTCATCAAAAATAAGTGTCTGAATATTGTCTTTTGTTGCCAAAACATTCTTAATTGCAAGCATTATACGCGATAATTCACCACCAGATGCAATCTTTGAAAGTGGCTTTGGTTCTTCGCCTGCATTAGCCGAAATCAAGAAATAAATTTCATCAGCACCAGTTTCGTCAAATGGTTTTCTGTTCTGTACAACATTAAATGAAATTGATGGCATATCAAGAAACAAAAGTTCTTCTTTTACTTTGTTGATAAATAGTTCGCCGAATTTTTGGCGATTAACAGAAAGAATTCTACTTGCTTTATCCATTATTTCATACTTTTCATTTAATTCAGTCTCAAGTTGTTCTTTTAACTTGTCAGAGAAAGTAATATCATCAAGCTCTTTTTGTGCATTTTCTAAAAAATCAAGTATCTCACTTTCATTTTGACCGTATTTTTTTGAGAGTTTAAACAACACATCAAGTCTTTCTTCAATAATGTCAAGCTCATTCGGGTCAACATCAAGTGAATATAAGAAGCTATTCAGTTCACTTGCACAATCAGCGATGCTATAAGACATTTCAGAAATAGTATCCGACACATTATTTAGTGTTTCATCATAAGAAGAAGCCTTTATGAGTGAATTTGATGCAGTATTAAGCATATCTGAAACACCTGAACAATTATCATTACCATTAATAATCTCAACCGCATTATTTACAAGTGCAAGTAATTGTTCAGCATTCTGAAGTACTTTTTTTCGTTTTTCTAACTCGTCCCACTCACCTATTCTAATTCCAGCATCTTCAATTTCCTTGATTTGATATGTTAAAAGGTCAATCTTTCTTACTTTTTCACTTTCATTAACAATGAGATTGTCATATCTTCTTTTTAAAGTGTAATAATCATTATATGAAGTTAAGTATTCATCATAAATATCATTATTTTCTGCAAAACTATCTATGTAGGTATAGTGCAACTCTTCGTTCAGAAGATTGTGGTTATCCATTTGTCCGTGTACATTTATTAATGACTGGCCAATCTTTTTAAGCATTGAAACGGTTACGTTTGAACCATTGATTTTACAAACATTTTTACCATCAACAGATATTTTTCTTGATATGAGTAATGTCCTGTCTTCTTCGCAGATAACACCGATTTCATTGAGAATATTAACAACATCATCATTAATATTTTCAAAAAATGCAGAAACTTCAGCGCTGTTGTTATCAGTTCTTATAAGCTCACGGGATGTTCTTTCGCCTAAAATTGCATTAATTGCATCAATGATAATAGATTTACCTGCGCCAGTTTCCCCAGTCAACACATTTAAGCCGTTGTTGAAATCAACAACAGCTTCTTTAATGATAGCAATGTTTGAAATGTTAAGGTTAGAAAGCATAGTTATCAACCTTTAAGTAATGAATTTATGGTAAAAATAATATGTGACGTTGCTTCAATATCTTTACAAGCAACAAAAATAGTATCGTCACCTGCAATAGTACCAACAAGTCCAGGTAAGTTCATACTATCAAGAGCAATACAGGCAGCATTTGCTGTTCCAGAATAGCATTTAACAACAATAATATTCATAGCAGCATTTGCAGATATTGCTGAACGAGTAAATATCATTTTATAGTTATCTTCATTATCCGTCTTTTCACTTACAGCATATCTGATATCATTTTTACCAAAATGCTCTTTTATGATTTTAAGTTCTTTTATATCTCTTGAAATAGTAGCTTGTGTAACATTATATCCATGTTCAGAAAGCATTTTAATAATTTCTTCCTGACGTGAAATATTGTTATTTTTTATGTAATTGAGAATAAGCTCATGTCTTGTTTTCTTCATGGATTATATTCTCCTTTGTGTTAATTTACTATTTAAAACATCAAAAAATTCATCGGATTTAATACGGATAAATTCAGCATATAACGAAGATTCTCTTATGATAACTTCAAAATTATCGTTTAACTCCAACGATGAGTCGCCATCTGTTGAGATGCAGATTTTCTGTGATTTATCCGTCCCTTTCACAGTAATAGTTGATTTTTCGTTAAATACCAAAGTACGATTCAGTGGTGAATGAGTACAGATTGGTGTTAAAGTAATACATTTTAAATCAGGGTCAATAACTGGGCCACCAGCAGACCAAGCATAAGCAGTGGAACCGGTTGGTGTAGAAATGACAACACCATCTCCACGATAACTGTTGATTTTTCTATCATTACATAAGACATCCAAATCAATTAATTTAATATCACCATAACGAGCGATAACAACGTCATTAAGACAATAACCTAAAAGTTTTTCCTCATTATTCGTTTTAAGAACAACCTCTAACATCATACGTCTATCTTTAATGTAATCGCCAGATATAATGTTTTTTAGTAAGCCAAGCTCATGTGCTTCCAAACCAGCTAAAAACGCCAAATTCCCTGCATTAATACATAGCACAGGTTTTTTGTACATAGCTGCATCTTTTGCTGCATGAATGTAAGAGCCATCTCCACCAATAACAATAATTATATCAACAATACTGAACATATTAGGACATATTTTATTATTATCGATTGAAATAGGAAATGACTCTATTCTTTCAGAATCGAAATAGTAATCAATATTTAAGTTTTCAAGAGAAGAAACAACCTCTTTTAAAATATCAAGAGTTTTAATTCTTGTAAAATTGGGTACAATTCCAACTTTCATATTATTCACCACTTAAGACCGAATGAGAATTATCTACAACCTCATTAATTTTTTCATTAGTTACATTTAATTTTTTTTCATTTTCCTTAGCAAGAAAAACAAGATATTCAATATTACCTTCAGGTCCACGAATAGGAGAAAAATCGAGATTTAACACAGAGAATCCTGACTCATAAGCAAAATCAACAATAGATTTAATTACTTCTTTGTGAGTATTAATATCTCTGACAACACCTTTTTTACCTACTTTGTCCTTACCTGCTTCAAACTGTGGCTTAATCAATGCAACAGTCTGACCATTGGTTTTAAGGAATTCGAAAAGCACAGGTAAAATCTTCTTTAAAGATATGAAAGAGACATCAATACTTGCAAAATCAATCTCTTCAGTAACAGTTTCTTTTGTGAGATATCTGAAATTAGTTCTTTCAAGATTAATTACACGTTCATCTGTACGTAATTTCCAAGCAAGTTGGCCATATCCAACGTCAATTGAATATACTTTTGTAGCACCACATTGAAGCATACAATCAGTAAATCCACCAGTTGATGCACCAATATCCATACAAATACATGAATTTAATCCAATGCCAAAGGAATTCATTGCTTTTTCAAGCTTATATCCTCCCCTACTAACAAATGGCATTTTTTTACCTTTAAATTCAATTTTATCAGTATCTTTCACTGCATATCCTGCTTTTGTT